>JABJBS010000124.1 GCA_018668695.1 Deltaproteobacteria bacterium | reverse complement strand
CGCGTATTCTTGATAGGTGACCTCTTCAACATTCTCAGGACTTGAAACATCGAAAACATAAAGTCCGTAGCCGGTGACATTACTAGAGTTGCGACCTGCGCGTCCTTTGCTGGTGCCCACGATGTAATCGTTGTTGATAATCGCGAGGTGTTCGAGCTTGCCTTGTACATCTCCAAGAACCTCAAGCGTGTCGGCGCTGAGGTCAAAAACTTCAAGCCCGGGTGTGCCGCATGTGAAGGCAAGTTGAGTCGCTTGATTAATTTCAAGGTTGACCATGTGGCGCCGGTTGCCACCTCCGCCGCCGCCACCGTTTCCACCTCCACCAAAGCCGCCGTTAGTGCTGGCTTCTGGGATGATAACCAATGGGTCATCGGGTAGAGGGCTGGGGGCATTGCAGCCAGTTGGCGGCGTAAGCCAAGTCACTTCGGTTGTGGGTTCTGACGGGTTTTCAGTGTCGTCGCTGGTGGGATCGGTATCGGGGGCATTGGCATCGTCCCCAGAGTCGGACGAGCATCCCATAAACGCGAGGCCAATAATCAAAAGCCAGTAGGTTGTTCTCATATGAGGCATCTCCATAATGGTACAATGCTACAACTTACGAGTTTGTTAAAAGTTTCGCTTTATTTAGATTTATTCTCTTCGAGGGACGGCTGGCTGGAGATTAGGTCAATGATTCGGCTTCTTTAATGGAGTTGAGGTCCGGCTTGGGGATTTCAGGCTCACCGGAGTTTTTGCGAGCGGCAGACTCAAGTTCTTCAGGGCTACGAAGGTTGGAGGTAGGTTTCGGCGCCGTAAGTTGGGGGCCGCGGGCAATTCTCGACCGTTCTAGTTCTTCTGCGGGTTCCACCTCGCTTTCACCTGGCTTGAGGTGCGGATTGGGCTTGGTGGGGATTGCAGAGGGTTCAGAGTCTTGGCCGTATCCAAGCAGTGCCATGGCCGTAACCGCGATATTGGCTCCAAGCCCAGCGGCTGCGAAGCCTGCTAAAATAACCAATGGAAGGGCAGGTCCAGCGAAAGCGGCAACCAGTAAAGATGTGGAGACACCAGTGGCTATGCCTGCTGCGGCTGCAATCGTTTTGATTCGAGCGGAGTTCGTTTTGGGAATGAATTTGTCATACCAAGGCTTTTTTTCGTCTGTTTTTTCAGTTGGCTTCGATTCACCAGGTTTAACCGGTGAGATTTCGATGCTGTCCTGAGCAAACGGGTCCACGGTACCTGGAGATTGAGTGCCTTGTGTAGGCGTAGATGTAACCGGTCCTTGATTGGCTGGTTCGATGGTGACCGGAGCGTTATTGGCTATTTTCATTTATGACCCTTTGGTTGGCTTCTTTATATTATCGGCAGGATGGCTTTTGGGTTAGTTCAATTTGCATATGATTTGATCGTTTTTTGGGTACCGGTGAGCCTAGATGGACATGAATTTAACAAAATCAACTACTTACGTCTTTGTTGGAAATGTTGAGCTGGACGTACTCGGTTGATTGAGCTTGCATGAAATGGGGGCTTATTTGCTACCGTTTTAATTGCGTTAGATGTTTGGCAGGAGGGCGCCATGGGCCAGATTGAACCGATTAAACCGCCGCTCGGTGGTCCTGAGTTGGAATGCAGCTTCGCTTACCGCGAACTCAGGGTAGAGCACTTACTTAAATTGATTCCGACCGTTTATGAAAACGGGTTTGTGCTGGATCCCGACCGGGTGTTTGCGTCACCGGACCCAGACGATATCGACCCGCCGCTGCTTCTGGGGATGGATAATATCGAATCGGTGATTGATGCGGCGAACCGGCTTCATGCCGTGCAGGTGACTGTCTGTTTCATTGGAGAGCTTGCCGGTCTGAAAATGGGATTGGCGATTACGCTGCGACTGGATTGTGGTGTGGCGATGGTTTCCGTACCAGAAGACATGCTCTGGGCGTTTAGTGGAGACCCAACCAAGGCCGAGATTTCCCGGCTCAAGGCCTATACAAAGGTCTGCCAGGAGCTTGCGCGCTCATTTCCGCCGGCATTTGCTCACCTTGATACAGAAGGCGTGAATCCCGAGGAATTAACAGTCATGAAGTCTGAGCTGGTGAAAGGGATGGATCCCTATCATGAATCGATTTTTGACGATGAGGATACGCTTTCAAGGCTGCTGGCTTGGTATACCGAGCATAATTCTCAGCAATGGCTCCATTGGACCTGATTCTAAGCATTTCTGATCTGGACAATGCCCAGATGATGTCGTCATAGTCCCGCTCAAATTGAGTGGAGACGGGTGTGACTATACTTTTTCAAGTTCAAGCATTTACGAAAGATGGGGCTGGTGGCAATGCCGCGGGGGTCGTCTGTGATGCGGGCGGGCTTTCTGTTCCTGAAATGCTCTCGATTGCAGCCAAGGCCGGTTTCAGTGAAACAGCTTTTGTTTGTGAGAGTGAATCTGCAGACCACCGAGTTCGGTTCTTTACACCCACCCGAGAAGTGAATCTTTGCGGGCATGCAACCATCGCCACCTATCATTTGTTGCTGGAGCGTAAGCTCGTTGAGCCGGGGAGCTATTCGATGGAAACGCTTGCCGGAGAGCAGAGAATCGAGGTCAGCGAGGATGGCTTGGTCGCGATGACCCAAAACCCGCCTACATTTGGCGAAGTATTGGCGCCGGAAGCAGTTGCGCCAGTGTTGGGTCTGGAAGCTCAAGATCTGATGGATAGCTCAAAAATGCCCGCTCAAATTGCCTCCACAGGGCTTCATAAAATCTTTGTTCCGGTGAAGTCGTTGGATGTATTGCAGCGTGTCGTTCCCGATTTAGACGGCATCGACAAACTAAGCCGCTCGGTGGGTGCCATTGGAACTTATGTGTTTTCGCTGGAGTCGGTCGCTGGCGGTACGGCGCATTGTCGAAATTTTGCTCCTGTGGTGGGTATTCAAGAGGATTCAGCTACGGGTACATCGGCCGCGGCACTCAGCTGTCTCTTGTACCAATATGGTCAGGTGAGCGCTGCGCAGGCAGGCTCTGGCCTTGTTTTTGAGCAGGGATACGCTATTTCGCAGCCCTCTGAAATTGTTGTTCGCCTGGGCCTTTCAAACGACGCCATCTCTGAAGTATGGGTCGCCGGCCGGGCTCAAACGGTATCCGGCGAACCGGGAGTGAAATGATGACCACAAAAAGAAGAATCGGTTTGGTTGGCTTTGGCAAGCTGGGACAGTTTATTGCCGAGGCAGTACTCAATGATGAAGCCATCAGCGCAAATTACGAACTGGCTTTTGTGTGGAACCGTAATCAAGCGGCGCTCGAAGGAACGATTCCTGCCGAATTGCAGCTGGAGAATTTAGGTGATTTCGCCTCGCGTAAGCCAGATGTGATTGTTGAAGTGGCACATCCAGCTATCTCAAAAGAGTACGGCACACAGTTCTTGGATTTTTGTGATTACATGGTGGGTTCACCCACCGCTTTTGCAACCCTCGAAATTGAGCAGACTCTCCGGGCGGCTGCGGCCAAACCCAACGGGAATGGGCTCTATGTTCCTCGCGGAGCGCTGCCGGGGCTTGAAGAAGTGTTGCGTATGGTTGAATCGGGTAAACTAGCTGCCGCATCGATTGCAATGCATAAGCATCCGTCGAGCCTCAAGTTTGGTGGTGTGTTGAATCCGCCACTGAGTGAAACCACGGCTGAACGCGTGATTTACAATGGTCCTCTACGAAAGCTCTGCGTCTTGGCGCCCAACAACGTGAACACGATGGCAGTACTGGCTATGGCAAGTGAGCTTGGCTTTGACGCGGTGCAAGCTTCTTTGGTGGCTGACCCATCCCTGGAGCATCACATCACTGAGGTGAAGCTCTTTGGCCCAGACGATGGTGGTCCCCGGTATTGTTTGACCCTTAATCGAGAGAGCCCTGCGGGCCCAGGTGCTGTGACCAGTACGGCCACGCTCACCAGCTTCCTGAAGAGTGCTTTAGGCTCTCAAGGCCGCGGCGATGGTGTTTATTTCGTTTAGTTGATTGCAGGTAGGTAAATGTAGTCTAGCCTTTTCGATGTTCTCTCTTTTCAATTCTTTCTCGCAGCATAGAAACCCGCTACCATCTTCTTGGCGATGCACGCCTAAGTGCATGTGCTTGCAGGAGGAATGGAAGTCTTGCTCGAAACATTTTTAAAATTTCGTTGGGCAGCTTTTGGCTTGTTGGTGGTCGTGGCGGGTGCTGTATCACCTGGTCTTGAAACTGCCATGGTTCCAGATAACGCACTGACGGTTTGGTTCCTGGAGACGGATCCGAAACTCAAGGAGTATTACGCATTCCAGGACGATTTTGGGAATGATGAAGTTATTCTTCTAGAGGTTCAAAGACCTGATGGGATTTTCACCAAGGAAGCTTTAGAGCAGATCAAGACACTGAGCGAGCGCCTTAAGAGCATTCAAGGGGTTGACCGCGTAAGTTCCTTGGTAACCCTAGATGATTCCTTCTTGATTGACGGTGCGCTTACCTTTGAACGAGCTGTTCCCGAGGAGATTCCAACCGACCCTGAACAACTAAAATCCATTGAAGAGCGACTTGTTAATAACATGCTCTTTACAGGGCGGTTGATAAGTCCAGATGGCAAACGTGCCATGCTTTGGGTGCAAATGGGTGAGGTGAGTGAGATTGACGTTCGCCGGGACGCCATTGTGGCGCAAGTGAGGAATGTCGCCGATGAAATTCTTGGAGACACACCCCATCCAATGGGTGGTATCGGGGTTATCTATTCTGGATTGAATGTTGAAACGCAGGCGGATGCTGGAACGTTTGTGCCGTTGTCTTATTTACTTCTCTTTATAGCGCTCTGGTGGGTTTTTAGGAGTATGCGGCTGGTATTGGCCGCATTGGGTGTGGTGACGTTATCAAGTGTTGTCTGCTTGGGTATTTATGGATTGTTGGGAAATCAAATCAATACGGTAACGGTTGTATTACCTAACCTTATCATTGTGATTGGGTTGGCTGATGCTGTTCATTTTCCCGCCGCCTTTGCTCGTGAGCTAAGAGACGCATCGGGGCGGTCTCGTTTTGATATTGTTAAAGCTTCCATCGGACAGGTTTTTGTTCCGTGTTTGTTTACCACGGTTACGACGATGGTCGGATTTCTGGCGCTGGCTACTTCTCCAATGGATGTGATTCGGAAGCTGGGTATCTACGGGGCTTTGGGTATTGGGGTCGCATTGATTGCTTCGGTGGTCTTTATGGCAGTTGTTTTCTTTTACATGCCTGATTCGGTTCGTGAATCGAGACAGCCGTGGATCATGAATTTTCTCAATAAGCTCTCAGCTTTATTGGTGAATAATACAAGGTTGGTTGGGGCCCTGGCTTTATTTGTTTCTCTGGTGAGCCTCTATGGAGCCAGCTTGGTGGTGAGCGATACCGACTCGATCGGTTATTTGCCGGATACCAGCCGAGTTGTTCAAGACCATAGAGCATTAGAGGCTGGTTGGGGGCTTTATACTCCGTTTGAGTTTGTGGTGACGCCGTCGGATGGTTACAAAGCAAACAGTCCCGAGATTCTTAACGGTATTGAAGATTTCGTGAAAAAAGCTGAGGAACTTGAAGCTGTTCGAAGCGGCTTTTCTCTTACGAAAATCTACAGGCGGATGTCTGAAGTTCTGGGTGCAACGCCTGAGATGTTGACTCAGCCAATGAGTTCGGGGATGGCGGCACAACTCGGAATGGTCTTGGATTTTCAGCGGTACGAGTGGGACACGAATGAACCCGAGTATCATGATAATATCTTAGCACCATTTCGAAATCAGGATGCCTCTTTGGGCCGAGTAACGTTGATTGTGCCTCAGATGACAGCCAGTGGATTTGCTTCAGTCTATGCTGACTTGGAGCCTATCGCCAAAGAGAGTTTTGGTGAGTACGCCAGCTTGGAGCCAGCGGGATATATGCCGCTCTATATCACGATTATCGACTATGTATTGCAGTCTCAGATCACGAGCTTCTACTTAGCATTGTTCTTAATCTTCTTGTTGATGCTCGTCTGGTTGCGCTCTTGGCGGTTAGCGTTTGTCAGCCTGGTGCCCAACGTCTTTCCCGTTGTAGTGATGATGGGTGTCATGGGCTTTCTGGGCATTCATCTGGATTTGGGTACAGCTACAGTAGCTGCGATTGTTCTTGGTGTTGCCATCGATGACACTGTTCATTTTCTTCATTATTGGCGAGAGGCTGAAAGTAAGAAAATGAGCTGGGAGGAGTGCTTGAAGTATACATTTGAGAGAGCAGGTGAGCCGGCTACGGTTACCACAGTTCTCTTGATGGTTGGCTTTCCTGTATTAATGTTGGCTGGTGTCAGTTCAGTTGTCTATTTTGGTCTGTTGACCACAATAGCGGCGCTGGCGGCTATTTTCGCTGATGTGATTATCCTGCCGCTTATATTAAAATTAGCAAGACCAGCTTGGGACAAGTAGGGGAAACATAATGTGGGATCCAAATGGTAGTTTACCCGATGAATTCTTAACGCTTCCATTTCAAGTGTATGCTGATGATCCGCTGTGGCATCCAGAAGGCTCTCAAAGCGTTGGCTTTTCATTTTCAAGCCACAATCCATATTTTCTAAAAAGCAAAGCTTGGGTTGGCGTCGATGCGGGTAAGGCACGTTTGGCTGGTTTTCATGACCCTGATCTGAGAATCGATGGTGTGAAAGTTGCGTATTTCGGTTTTTGGGAATCATTTGATGAGCTGGCTCCTAACAAGAAACTATTCTCGGATTTCGAGGCGTGGGCCAAAAGTATGGGAGCCGAGAAGGTATATGGCCCGATTAATTTTTCTACCTTTAGCTCTTATCGTATTCGTTTAAACACGTTTTCTGGAGGTGCATTCCCTGGGGAGCCTTATAATCCTGGGTACTATGCTTCTTTATTGGAGCAATTGGGGTACAGCTGCTTTCAGAAATATATTTCTCAAATGCTTGAGATGGGCACCACGGCAGAAAAAGTGGAGCGTAAAAAATCTAGTTTCAGAATAGCGCCAGAGGCAGAAGCATATTCATTCGAGCTCATGGATGGGCCGATGATGCTTCAAGCATTGCCTGAAATCTATGAAATGGTGGACGCTATTTTTGGAAACAACCTGGGCTATACGCCCATTCCCTATGAGCTGTTTGCAATGGCGTGTGGACAGCCTTATGCGAAGCGCTTGTGTAAAAAAACCTCGGTGATGGTGCGTTCTCCTGAAGGGGAATTGGCCGGTGTCTTCTTAACCTTTCCGGATTACGGTCCCTTGGTCGCTCAGGGACATCCCGAGGCGAAGCCGCTTTCTGAAATTAGCTTTGATATAGACTTTGAGCGCCTAGAGACGAAAAGCTTGCTTATGAAGACAGTGGGGGTGTCGCCCAAATTTCGGAAGCTGGGTTTACACAATAAGATGCTGCTTCATTTGGTTGAGGAAGGGAACAAGCATTATTCCCACGGGGTAGGTGCTCTGATCAGTGAAGGCAATCCATCGGCTCGGTTCTTTTCTGATATTACCACCGAACTTCGTAAGTATGGACTTTATGTGAAGGAACTCTGATTTAAGATTTGTCTAATTGGGCGCGCAGTGTCGGACGGTCAATTTTTGAATTGTGACGTCCATCAACTGCCATTTTCTCGACGAATTCCACATCGATGGCTTTCATACCGCGGGCAGCAAGCCGCTCTAAAATTTCAGTTTTGACGCTCTCGGGGTTTTCACCTTCCATTAGCTGAACATAGATGTGTCCGTTGGGCGCTCGTTGTGAAGATACAATCGCACTTCTGAAGATTTGCGGGAGCCCATCAAGCTCCGCTTCAATGGGCAACGGCTGAATCATTTTTCCATAATGGCTTACTGCGTCTTTCAAGCGACCCGTTAGCCAGAGCATACCATTAACGTCAAAGTAGCCGACATCTCCTGTACGGTGCCAAATGCTTCCATCTGGTTCTGGAACCTTGTTTTCAAGATTGGCTTGTGGGTTGTCGATGTATCCTCGATTAACGTGGTCGCCTCGAACGATGATTTCTCCAAGGCTTCCTTGTGGTTGAATATGGGGTTTTACACCTTCCGGCCCGATTTTGGGCGGTTCTTCGGGAAATTGGACGATGACAATTTCTGAGACGGTGGCAACTTTGCCGGCCAGAAAACCATCGCCTTGGCCGTCTAACTTAATCACATCTTCAAAAAGTGCTTTGGCCATGGGTTCGGCTTCTGTTGAGCCGTAGACGGCATAGCCCTCAACATTCGGAAACGAGTCGAGTAGTGTCTGACAGAGATCAACGGATACAGGAGCACCTCCCGTAAAGCAGCGAATCATGGTTGGGATCGTTATATTTTCTTTTTTGAGGTAGTCTCCCAAACGCCCCATAAAAGCCGGCGCAGCACCCATGCTGTTTACGTGCCAGCTCGTTATCTGATCGTATAAAACTTTAGGGTTCACAGCTGCCGGAGTAGCTAAATTTACCGCGGGCATCACGCTGCTGGCCCCACAGCTTAAGTTATGCAGCGCAACTACCGGAAAGCTCTGAATTTCGATTTGGCCTTCAAAATCGGGCAGTGATGCTCGAAATGCTTTGTGTTGGGCCATTAAAAAACCATGGGTTCGGTTCGCGCCTTTCGGTGCACCTGTGCTCCCTGATGTGAAGGTGATGAGAGCTTCGTCTTCTGGGCCGCGTGTAAGTGCCTTGGCTACAGTCGCACCGCAGGCTGTTAATTTATCGACGTGCTTTACGAACCATCCAGCTTTATCTACCGAGAACTTTTTCGGGATGCGTCGAAGCTGCTTAATCATGAACCGGTATTTGAGCAGTGCGTGCATGGTGATGATGCCTTTAGCATTGGCTGTTTCCATGGCCGACTTAATGCGTTCTGTGCCCATCCCCGTATCGATTAGGACGACGGTGAGACCATTGGCTAAAATGGCCATAATCATCGCGAAAAAGTCCGCAGAGACTGCAAAGAGCAGTATCACGCGGTCTCCGGGCTCAAACCCTTCGGCTTCGAGGCCCGCTCGGAAGGTCTGCATACGCTCCATGAGCTCTTTGTAGGTGTAAACCTGCTCTTCGAGAACACGTTCCTCGTCCCATTTGGTGGGTACGACAATCGCTATTTTATCTGGATGTTCGTGAGCATGGTGAAGCGCCATATTCACAACATTTCCATTTGCAATCGATGAGTCCGGCATCGCTTATCTCTCTAAAAAACGTAAGGATTGGTTGGAACCAAGTCCAATTCTCAATAACATTATACAACCGGATGACCCGGCTATTATTTCGTCGCTTTTTCAGTTTAGCGGATGAAGCAGCTAGGTCCAAGCTCGGTTTTTAAAGGGGACGACTAGATGAGTGAGAATACATTAACCCGAGCGGATCCGTGGATTAAACGTTTTCTTGCCTGGGCAAATGAACGGTTTCCTTTGGCGAATGTAATTCTCACTTTTGTGTTGTTCACGGCCGCAATTTTATTCAGCCGTCTAATCAATAGCGAAGCTGGGCAACCTATCCAAGTGGGCATCAACGATTTGGTTGCTTATCTTGCGTACTACGGTTTCTTCTTCATGCTTCGAGTATTTGATGAGCATAAAGATTACGAACTCGATTGTCACAACCATCCAGAGCGAGTGTTGCAGAGCGGATTGATAACGCTCAAAGATTTAAAGATCCTGTGTGTTGTTGCCATCGCCGGCCAAGCTTTAATTTCAGGGTGGCTTGATGGGTGGACTCTTGGGACTGTTTTATCGGGATGGTTGGTGGTCATCATTTGGAGCTCTTTGATGGCTAAAGAGTTTTTCATTGGCGAATGGTTAAGTAAGCGCCTCTTTCTTTATGCTCTTTCGCACATGGTTGTTATGCCTATGGGATTGATTTGGGTCGTGGCGATGGGAAGTCCTGGTCAACCCATCGAACAGGTAGTGTATGTGCTGGCAGCCTTTTCTTTTGTTTCTGGTTTCACTTTTGAGGTCTCTCGGAAAATCAAAGCACCTGATGATGAGCGTGATACCATCGACAGCTATACCAAGATATTTGGTACCAAAGGCGCGCCGATGGTGGCATTTAGTTTGGTGATTACCGGTGCACTTGTCTTGTGCTACTTGATGAATTCCATTTTGCCTGAACTCCACGTCGCCTTTTACGGGGTTGTTCTTTTGATTCCGGTTTTGGTGGCTTCACCTTATTTAAAGTTTATCAAAGAGCCTAACTCTGAATTGCCCGATAAAATCGAGGCAGCTTCAGGCGTAGCGCTCTTGCTCAGCTATGTCATTTTGACAACAGCTATTATCACAGAGAGTGGTCTTACATGGGTGTAGTTCAATCGTCGCAGGCTTTTGAAGCAGGAGAAGAACGGGTTGGTGGTAAGGCCATCGGCCTTGCGCGCCTAACCAATGCGCAAGCTCCGGTACCACCATGGTTTGTGGTTGCAACGGAAGCTTTTCATCACCATTTGAAATCGAACAATATCGGCGATGTGATTCAAAAGAGCCTCGATGTGGTCAAAGCGCTTGATATCAAGGACCCAATCTCTTTGCGAACCATCGGAGAGCAGGCTGAAATTATCCAGGCTGCGATTAAAGATGCTCCATTGGATGGTGCATTACTCGATGAAATAACTGGTTCGGTGAAAACTTTGGGAGACAGTGAACTCGCAGTTCGAAGCTCTATGGTAGGCGAAGACAGTGCAGAGCACTCTTTCGCTGGGCAGCTTGATTCGTTTCTCTTTCAAAAAACGCCAGAAGATGTGAGCCGCTCGCTGCGTGCGTGTTGGGCTTCTGCTTTTGGTGATCGCTCCATTGCGTACCATATGCGCGCAGGGCTTCCACTGGATAACATGCGGGTTGGCGTTGTGGTGCAGCGTATGATTGATGGCGATGTGTCGGGCGTTATGTTTACGGCCAATCCATCTAATGGACGCCGGGACGAGTCTTTGCTGACGGCAGCTTGGGGCCAGGGCGAGGGAATTGTTTCTGGTTTGTGCAACACCGATGAGTTTGTGTGGGAACACACAGGTAAGGAGCTGAGCGCTCAGTTGGTGGACAAAGACATCAAGGTAGCTCGCACGCCAGATGGGTCACCCGGCACAGTAGAGCTTGAGGTAGACGAGGCGCAGCGTAATGTACGTTGTTTGGATGAGTCTTTGGTGAATAAGATTTGCGCCGAAGGGCTTCGGGTGGCGGAGAATTTTGGTTCCGCTCAAGATATCGAATGGACCATGGAGAAGGGTGAGCTTTATTTTGTTCAGTCCCGTCCCATTACGAGCTTGCCTTTGCCTGAGAATAAAGAAGGCCCGTTGGTTGTTTGGGATAACAGCAACATTCAAGAAAGTTATTGCGGTGTGACTACGCCCATGACCTTTACCTTCGCCAACCGGGCTTACACCTTGGTTTACAAGCAGGTACTTGAAGTTTTTGGTCTGCCGAAGCCAGTGATTGATGAGTTTGAGCCCAATCTTCGAAATATGTTGGGAATTGTAAAAGGCCGCATCTATTACAATATCAACAACTGGTACCGTTACTTACTTATCGCTTTACCGGGCTTCGGGACCAACAAAGCCGATATGGAAAAGATGATGGGTCTCACAGATCCAGTGGATTTGGTTGAAGACCAAGTGCTCACAACTGGCGAGAAAATCAAACGGTTGCCGATGATTTTCCGGGCGCTCTGGCGGCTTAAGAGCGGCTACCGCGACTTGCCAAGAAGTGTTCCTTATTTTCTGAATTACTTCCAAAATTTCTACAACAAGATGGACCGCAAGTCGTTTGAGACGGCTTCGTTTTCCAAGCTAATGGAGTTGATTGATAGTCTGCGGACGGAGTGCTTAGTGCACTGGCACACGCCGATTATCAACGATTTCTACGTTATGCAGACCAACGGTAAGCTTGCTCGTATGCTCGAGAAGGCAGGCTACGATGAGCCAACCGCCATGCAAAACAGTTTGATTTCTGGGGAAGAAGGTATTGAGTCGACCGAGCCTACGCGTTTTCTTATGCGCATGGCGAAAGAGGCGCGCTTAAACGATGCCATTGGGAAGCTCTGCATAGAGGGCGATCCACTCACCTGTATTGCCAACTTGAAAGAGAGCTTTCCCGAGTATGGCGCCAAGATAGACGATTATGTGGAGCGCTACGGTGACCGCACCATGGGCGAGCTAAAGCTTGAGACAATTTCGCTGCGCGAGGACCCAAGCTTTGTGATTGAGGTGATTCGCAACTTCATCGACCGCCCGGATATCGATCCCGATAAGTTGGCGGCGAATGAAAAAGATTTACGTTACAAGT
>JABJBS010000123.1 GCA_018668695.1 Deltaproteobacteria bacterium | reverse complement strand
GCACTGCTCGCTGAAGTTTTTGATGAAGTTGGAGCTCCTTCCGGAATTTTCAATTTGGTACACGGCCTCGGCGGTGATGCCGGTCAAGCGCTTGTGGAACATCCTGACGTCAAATTGGTTTCCTTTACTGGGGGCACCGCCACAGGAAGAAGAGTTGCCGCAACCGCAGCGCCGATGTTTAAGAAGCTCAGCTTGGAGCTTGGCGGTAAAAACCCAACAGTCGTATTTGCGGATGCTGATTTTGACGAGGCGGTTAAAGGAACGGCACGTGCCGGCTTTGCTAACCAAGGTCAAATTTGCCTTTGTGGCTCCCGAATCCTCGTCGAACGCTCGATTCATGACAAGTTTGTGGAATCCCTGGTTAAGCAGGTAGCAAGCTTGAAGGTGGGAGACCCGTCCAATCCTGAAACAGATATTGGTTCATTGGTTTCGTTAGGCCACCGTGAAAAAGTCGAAAGTTACGTGAAGCTTGCGGGTGAGGAAGGCGGTACGATTGTCGCCGGCGGTCATCGACCGGATTTACCTGAGGGTAACCAAGAGGGAGCTTTCTTGTTACCGACTATTGTAACGGGCTTGGATCCAAACTGTCGTACATCGACCGAAGAAATCTTCGGTCCCGTGGTTACGGTTCACCCCTTCGACACTGAAGAGGAAGCCTTGGCCATCGCCAATGGTGTTCAGTATGGTTTGGCGGCGTCTGTATGGACCTCGGACTTAAAGCGTGCGCACAGATTCTCTGCTGCGTTGGACAGCGGAATGGTCTGGGTGAATACTTGGTTGCTGCGAGATTTACGGGTGCCTTTCGGAGGCATGAAAGACAGTGGCGTTGGCCGCGAGGGCGGTAAGTACTCACTTGGTTTTTTCTCTGAAGCACGTAACGTGTGCATCAAATTATAGGGGATAAGTAATGAGCGGTGGAAAAATTGTAGCAGGAGCTTTGGCTCCGCATCCTCCTCATTTGGTTTACGCGGACAACCCGTCTCAGAATGAACCAACATCTGAATGTGGCTGGGAGACTCTTCGCTGGGCATATGACAAGCTCCGTGAGGATCTTGATAAGTTAGATTACGACGCGCTCGTGATTTTGTCCCCACATTGGCAAACGTACGTGGGGACTCATTTTCTTGGTGTTGAAAAGTTCAAATCCCTTTCGGTCGACCCGGTATTTCCAAACTTGTTTCGTTATCACTATGACTTAAAAGTCGATGTGGAGCTGGCGCAGGCTATTTGTGATGAGGCACACGAAAGCGGGCTTGTTTCGAAGATGATGGAAAATCCAGATTTCCGTGTGGATTACGGAACCATCGTAAGCTGCCACCTAACCAGGCCTGCTTGGGATAAACCGATTGTTTCTATCTCATCGTGCCGTTCGCGTTCTTACTACAGCGTTGAAGTCATGCAACAGCAAGCAAAAGCACTGGGTGAAGCCACCCGGCGCGCGGTGGAGAAAAGTGGTAAGAGAGTGGTTGTTTTGGGGAGTAATTCTTTAAGCCATCGCCACTTTACAACCGAAACGGAAGTGCCAGAAGACATGAGCCGCGAGCATATTACCAGCCATGCGCTTTATCTTTGGGATATGAAGATTATCAAAATGCTTCGCGAGGGTCGCACCGAAGAGGTGCACCACCTTTTACCTGAGTTTACGGAGCAGGCAGTCGCTGAGGCAGATGCGGGCAGTTTTACTTGGCTTTTATCGTCTCTTGGGTTTCCAAAGTATGGCGCTGAAATCTATGGCTACGGCACCGTTATTGGCACTGGCAACGTTGTAGCAGGATGGTTTCCTGGACGTGAGGAGGCATCGGTATGAGTGATGGTGGATTTGTAAAAGGTATTATCGTTCCTGGTTTGCCGCAGCCGCTTTTGGCGCCTGAGAAAAATGAAGGTTGGGGGCGTATCAAGGAAGCTTTTGAAAAAGCTCGGCAGGAAATCGCAGAGTCTGATGCAGATGTCATTTTGATTTACAGCACGATGTGGCCAAGCGTTATTGGGCATCAAATTCAGGCAGACCCTGCCCCGAAGTGGGTTCATGTAGATGAGCTATTCCACGACTTAGGCTCTATTCCTTATGAGTTTAAGATTGATGCAGATTTTTCAGAAGCTTATTGCGAAGCTGCAAAAGCGCGAGGCTTGATGTCGCGAACAGTGAATTACCATGGCTTTCCGATTGATACGGGATCTGTGGTTGCGCTTAAGCTCTTGAATCCCAATAATGAAAAGCCGGCCTGTATTGTTTCGACGAATGTTTATTCTGATCGCGCTGAAACCGTTGTGTTTGCTAAAGCCGCTCAGGATGCACTCAAAGCACAGGGTAAGAAAGCTGTCGCTGTTGTTGTGATGACGCTTTCCAATCGCCTCTTCACAGAGTTTATCGAACCAAAAGATGACCATATCCACTCTACAAAAGATGATGAGTGGAATCGAAAGATTTTGGAGTTTCTGGGAGACGGTCGCCTCGAAGATGTCGCGCAGCTCTCAAGAGAGATTAATAAGCAAATCCGAATTTCAAAAGTCGTGAACTTCAAGCCGATGTGGTGGTTGTCTGCGGCCATGGGGCAGCACAACCGTTACAAAGGTTGTGTGCATGCTTATGAACCTGTTTACGGAACAGGTTCGGCGGTAATTACTCTTACGCCATCTGAGGATAGCGTTGGGGATAAAGAGTATGATGAAGAAAATGTTGAGACTTACACCGGGGACCGAACGGTATTAGGCGAACCTGAAAACCCAGGCAACACGGTGCCAAAGTTAGCAGTTTCGGAATCAGACGCCTAATCTGAGGACCCTATTTTCGAACCTGCCCGGTGCCGCGAACAACATACTTCTCCGCGGTGAGTGCTTCTACGCCCATCGGGCCGTATGCATGAATTCGAGTGGTGCTGATTCCCATCTCCGCGCCTAACCCAAGTTCTCCGCCGTCGTTGAAGCGAGTGGAGGCATTGACCATGACACAGCTGGCATCCACCGAGTTTAGAAAAATCTCAGCTACTTCTGAGTTCTCAGTAACGACTGAAGCCGTGTGATTAGAGCCAAATTCGTCGATATGAGCGATAGCACCGTCAAGACCATCGACGACTCGGATGGCAACCACGAGATCTAGAAACTCTGTTTCCCAATCTGAGTCGGACGCACTTTTAGCCAGTTCGCTGATGGCACAGGTCGAAGCGCAGCCGCGGATTTCTACATCGTAATCAGCGTAGCGTCTGGTGATTTCTGGAATAAAGGTATCGGCAATTTGTTTATCGACGAGTAGAGTTTCCATCGCATTGCATACCCCTGGTCTTTGAACCTTGGCGTTGAAAGCAATCTCTGAGGCTTTATCTAAATCGGCAGCAGAGTCGACGTAAACGTGACACACGCCCTTATAGTGCTGAACCACTGGGATTCGACTTCTTTCAACCACTCTTCGAATCAGGTTTTCACCGCCGCGTGGAATCACAAGATCGATGCTTTGATC
This sequence comes from Deltaproteobacteria bacterium, assembly GCA_018668695.1. Taxonomy (NCBI): domain Bacteria; kingdom Pseudomonadati; phylum Myxococcota; class Myxococcia; species Deltaproteobacteria bacterium. The sequence goes on along the minus strand of JABJBS010000123.1, from coordinate 12,553 downwards.
CAAGGTTAGTAGAATATCGATGGCTTCGCGCTCCTGAGTGGGAACCAATTGAACGGCCTTCTCAGGAAGCCCTGCTTTTGTAAGGGCCTGTTGAACAATGGCCGCCAACACCCGGTTGGTGTGCATGGCCTCAGATCCGCCGCGTAGAACCACTGCGTTACCGCTTCGTATACACAGCGCCGCAGCATCCATGGTTACGTTGGGGCGGCTTTCATAAATCATCATAATCACGCCAAGTGGAAGGCGAACTTTTGAGATTTTAAGTCCGTTGGGTCTCTCCCAGGCCCGCGTGGTCGAGCCAACTGGATCTTCGAGCTCCGCGATTTCGCGTAGGGCTTGGGCGAGATTATCAATTCTCGTTCCACTAAGCTCTAAGCGGTCACACATAGCTTGGCTTAGTTTGCGTTCGTGGGCCGCTTTCATATCTTCACGGTTCGCTTCTTCAACACTTTGACGGCCCTGAAGTAAGAGCTCCGCCATATTGTTAATAGCCTGAGTACGCGCATCTTGGGTGGCACGTGCTACGGGGCGAGCCGCTTGACGTGCATCACGTCCAAGTATTTCGAGTTGATCTTGCAATGGCATCAGTTACTCCTAATCTACCAGGGTGAGGTCGTCTCGGTGCACTGCTTCCGGGGAGTGGATATAACCAAGTTTTTCTTCGATGGAGGCGGTGGATAGACCTTTAATTTTCTTTAAGTCGTCGGCGGCGTAAGCGGTGAGCCCGCGGGCAATGAGGCCCTCTGGACCATGGATTTCGACCATGGCTCCTCTTTCGAAATCACCTTGGACCTCGCTTATACCGGAGGGCAAGAGCGATTTCCCGTTGGCAAGTAGAGCGTTGGCGGCACCGGCATCGACCAGAATCGTCCCCGAAGCGCGTAGGGTATAACCAATCCAATGTTTTCGGCTGCCCATTCGGTCTTTAGGTACAAATAGAGTACCAACGTCTTGACCGGCAATAATATTTTGCAAGACGTCATCGTGCTCGCCATGTGCAATGACTACAGGGACACCACGGGTGGTGGCTGTTTCAGCGGCTTGAATTTTGGTCTGCATGCCACCGACTCCAAGTCCGGACGAGCCGCTCTCACCGGCGAATGCAAACGCCGTTTTAACGTTCTCAACTCTGGGAAGGCGAGTTGCATCGGAGTTCTTCTCGGGATTCTTATCGTAGAGCCCGTCTACATCGGTTAGTAGAATGAGAAGGTCTGCATCTACTAGATTCGCAATATGAGCCGCGAGGTTATCGTTATCGCCGACTTTAATTTCCTCGGTCGCAACGGTGTCGTTTTCATTACCGATGGGAAGAACCCCAACCCGTTCAAGCTCAAGTAGGGCGTGCCTTGCATTGATGAACCGTTCACGGTCTGCGAGCCCTGCGTGAGTGAGAAGTACCTGAGCCACAGCGATACCGTGAGGCTTCAATGCGTCCGACCAGCGGCGCATCAACTCAGGTTGCCCAGCCGCAGCTAGGGCCTGGAGCTGGGATAGGCTGCCAGGGCGTTCTTTAAGCCCAAGTATCGGTAAACCCTGGGCGATGGCGCCACTTGAGACCAGAACCACGTTTACATTCTGTGACCGGAGTGCCGCGATACCGGCTGCGATGCGTGTAAAGGGCCCAGCGCTCTCGTTTGATAAGAGCGCGCTGCCAACTTTGACTACGACTCGGCGGATTTGGCCGAGGTCTTGTCGCGTAAAGTTTTGGCTGTTCATGGGCAATCTTCCTTGTGGAAACTCGAACAATCTATGTGGAGCAAATGAGTCACTCTTGCAAGCTAAGCTCTATAAGAGCCCTCGATGCTTATAAAATGCAAGCTTTATCAATGGGTTAAGGAAGTTTGGAGAAGTGGTTGAGTAAATTTTAGTGGCTGATTTTAGGGTGGCGCTGATGATATTGAGCCGCTAGAGTGCCCTTTTGCACACAGAACAATGGATAGGCGCGGATGCTTTTTTTCAATCGTTTTATCACTCTGAGAAAACTGAACGCTTTGGCTCTAAGCCTGGTGTTCTTCGGTTTTTGTTGGCCGGGTCCGGTTCTTGCCAGTGAATCCAAAAAATCAAAGGCAGCGAAGTGGAAAGTTGTCACCGATGAAGAAGGTGTGGTGGTTAGTCAAAAAGCTGTGCCAGGTCGGTCGTTACCGATTTTCAAAGGTGTGACGGTCATTGACGCAGATATTTTCGAAATTCTTGGAGTGCTTCAGGATGTAGAGAAGAACCCTGAATGGATGCACGCGTGTGTTGATGCCAAGCGTTTAAAGAAGTTCAGTGATACAGAATTTTTGGTTTACAATCGAAGCGGCGCACCTTGGCCAATCAGCGACCGCGATGTTGTCGTTCGGTCTAAAGCAAATATCGACCGAGAAAATCAAGTACTGACCATCACGATGAAATCAACGGAGTCGTCGCTCATGCCCCCTAACGGCGATGCTGTTCGTATGCCCAGGCTGAATGGACACTATATTTTTAGTGAAGCCGGGAAGGGTAAAACTCAAATAGAGTATCAAATCGATGCAGATCCCGGTGGTTTGATTCCCGCATGGCTGGCGACTATGGCAAGTCGTGATATTCCGCTTCGTACACTGGTGAATCTACGTAATCGCGTAAAGAAGACCTCTAAAGAAGGCACATACAAGGCCTATATTGATTCGGTCACTTATCTCAAAAAAGGCGATAGCAAGTAGTGCTTATTCAGCATCCGGTTGTTTAGATGGGTGCGATGCTTCGAAGGCTGGGAGTTTATTGAGAGACTCCTCAATACGCGTCAAATGAGGGTAATGCCCCAAATCCACTTCGAATCTTCTTGCATTAAAAAGCTGTGGAATGAGGCAGGCATCGGCGAAGCTGACTTCATCAGCAAAGCAGTACAAACCACTGTAGCGAGAAACCAATTGCTCTAAGGCATCGAATCCAAATTGAATCCAATCCGCAGACCAGGTTTTGGTTTGAGATTTCTCTAGCCCAAAATCTTTTTGTAACTTCTGCATCACCCGCAAATTTTGAATGGGCTGAATCCCACTGTTGATAACCTCGGCCATTTGGCGAACGCGTGCTCGAGCAAGTGCATTCTTGGGCAGCAGAGATGGAGTGGGGTGGGCATCTTCTAGATATTCTAGAATGGCCATACTTTGTGCCAGTGGCTCGTCACCGACCAGTAGGACGGGTAGCTCCCGCATGGGATTGGCCTTGCGGTGGGCTTCGCCGTGTTGTTGGCCGCCGTCTTGAAGCAAGTGTACTGGAATTGTCGCGTAGCTCAGACCTTTGTGGGCGAGAGCGATACGAACACGCCACGAACAAGATGAACGAAAATAAGAACGTAGGGTGTAATCCATATTTTTCTCGCTGGTTTAAGCTTGCTCAGCAGGCGATGGCATTAAGCTTGGTGCTTAACGACCTTTTGAGAAATTTTTCCAAAAATGCTTTTCTCATTTTGGAACATCTCAATGCTGACGGTGTCACCCGGCTTCATGAACGGTGTTACGAATTCACCGGTGTCGATTTTTTCAATCATCCGCTTTTCAGCCAAGCAAGATGAACCACGCGCGCGATCTTCGTTGCTGATTGTTCCGCTGCCAACGATTGTTCCAGCAGAGAGTGCACGGGTTTTACAAACATGCTCGATGATTTGGTAGAAACTAAAGAACATCTCTGGACCAGCATCCGGGTCACCGTACTTTTCACCGTTGTAGTGTGTGATCAAAGGAAGGTGTAGACGTCCTTCTTTCCATGCGTCACCGAGTTCATCGGGGGTCACTGCAAATGGACTGAAAGCAGAGGATGGCTTGGATGTGAAGAAGCCAAAGCCTTTAGCCAGTTCACCTGGGATCAGACCGCGTAGGCTGACGTCATTACAGAGCATCACCAACCGAACGTAATTACCGACGTCTTCGGCCTTAACACCCAGCGGGGTGTCGTCCATCACGAGCGCGATTTCTGATTCAAAATCACATCCATATGCTTCATCAACGATTGGAATATCTTGCGTTGGCGTTAGGAAGGTATCGCTGCCGCCCTGGTAAACAAGAGGATCGGTACGAAGGGTTGCTGGCGGCTCAGCACCGCGAGCTTTACGAACCAGAACGATGTGGTTGATATAAGCGCTTCCGTCAATCCAGCCGTATGCTCGTGGAAGCGGGCTATGAAGGTCTTCTACATTGACGTCGAAGGCATCACTGCGGTTCCCTGCATTGAGTTCTGTATAAATCGTTTCGAGTTTAGGGCCGAGCTCTGTCCAGCTATCCATGACCGCCTGAAGGTGGGGCGCTACTTCGGATGCGAGAACTGCTTTTGTGTTATCTTGAGATACCACCAGCAATTCGCCGTCGCGGGTATTGTTGTTTCGGGTAGCCAGTTTCATAGCGTTTCGCCTCTTTCAACTTTCATCATTTGGGAGTTGTTCCAATTTACTCAGAGCCAAGGTGATGCCGATGCGCCGCCCGGTTCGCGAGTGCTGCTGCTTATAGGTAAGGGCTTCATGTTTTCGCAAGAGGGAAATTAAAAAACCTATATTTTTTAGAGTGTTACATGGTTTAGAACGACTTGTTCAACTTCATTGCAAGGTCACTGTTATCGCAGTGGGTTACGTTGCCGAGGCATGGGCGCCGACGCGTTTATAGTCGGTAAATGTCTATGATTTGGCAGTGCAGCCTCAAAAACACGTAAAATCATGCACTTTGCGCTCGAAGCCAAGAACCGAATTGATCGCTCCCGGCGGCCTCTGTGCTGAGGGCTCCCGGATATTCCTGTTCCCATTTTCTAGAGCTTTGCCGATTGGGTCGCCCCAAATTTCCCGAAAAGTCCTGAAAGGCTTGAGTTTTTAGGTCCATCGTGGTGTTGAGATGCGGGGCGGGAGAGAGGTTGCGGCTGAAGCCAAAACATTCCCCATGAAAGCTCCTCGACACATTGAATGGTAGTTGAAAGTACATGGCGGCAAGAGAACAAAAAAGCCTAGGAGCCTGGTTTTGGGTGATCACCCTCGCGGTGATGACCGTTGCCTCGTCTTACGGGATGATGAGCTGGCTGAGTGAGCTAAGTGGAAGTGATTCCCTGGAACGTGCGCCTGAGTACCAGCGTATCGTGAGTTTATCGCCGGCGCTGACTCAAACTTTGGTCCTCTTGGGAGCCGCGAACCATTTGGTTGGCATCAGCGACTATTGCGATGAATACGACGAGCTTAAAGAGGTGAAGCGTGTTGGGACTGGCTTAACACCCAATTACGAGAGCATCGTCGGTTTGAAGCCAGATTTGATTTTACTCGAGACCACGAAGCAAGCCGACTACAAAAACCTTGAAGCGATCACACAAACCCAGGCACTTACTTGGTTGACCTTGGATGACGTGACAACAAGCACCAGATTATTGGGTGAGATGACCAATAACTCCCCAAGCGCTTCGGACCTCTCGGATAAGCTGTCTTCTGTGCTTCACGTTGAAAAGAATGCCACTGGCCCTCGCGTTCTTTTACTCTTGGGACTTTCCAATTTTGATGGTGGTAGCCTGTGGTACATCAAACGTAATTCGTTACATGGTGCGGGGCTTCATGCAGCTGGAGCCTTAAACGCCGTGGATAAGGATATCTCTGGTGCACCGTCGATGTCGCTGGAAGAGCTGCTCAAGATTGATCCTGATATGATCATTACCATGATCTCTCAACCTGAATTCTCAAAAGAGGATAAAAAAGTTTATGCAGAGCGGCTTGATCAGCTCGGAACACTCAAAGCTGTTCAAACGAATAAAATTGGTTTCCTTGTTGGCAAAGAATTGATGGGGACGGGACCGGGAATTCTAGACTTCGTCGAGGCACTCAAGCTTGAAGTTCAGCGTGTGGGCAAGGTTCAACCATGACCGCAGCTATTGATATCCGAGAGCTGCGAATCGAGCGCGGTACCCAAACCATTCTTAGAGGTATCAATTTAGAGGTCGCTGAAGGAAGCTTTGTTGCGATTGTGGGACCGAATGGCTCAGGCAAAACGAGTATTTTGAAAACCTTATTGGGGTTTATGTCGCCTTATCAGGGTGGCTTGACGCTTTTTGGTCAAGACCTAGAAAACCTCTCACCTCGTGAGCGATCTGCTCATCTTGCTTGGCTTCCACAAAAAGACTTTACGGCCGAGCCGATGGCTGTTCTCGATTTTGTAATGACCTCGCGGTACCGCTTTAGAGAGTCCACGAGTGATAGTATAGAGGCAGCCAAGAAGGCTCTTGAGCGAGTCAATATGAGTCATATGCTTGAGCGGTTCGTTTCAACACTCTCTGGTGGCGAGTGTCAGCGGGTGTCGCTTGCCTGTCTTTTGGCTCAAAGTGCTCCGATACTGCTCGTGGATGAGCCGGGCAATCACCTCGACCCGGGGCAGCAGCTTCAGGTTTACACTTTACTCGGTGAACTGTGGCGAGAGGGTAAAACGATTGTGTGCGTGACACATGACGTGAACCTCTTGCGCCAAGTTGGTGTGCATGAACGAGCAGGAGAGGTACGTGTGGTGGGGTTGAGTCAGGGATCGCTCGCCTTTGATGAACGACTTACGGAACCTCAATTACCCAATTATTTATCGACTCTTTTTGATGTTCAGTTCACGACTCTCTCCACTGAAGGCGGTCCCTATTTTGGGATTGCACCGAAGGGGAGTGTTTGATGTCAAAGACTGGATCCTGTTTCTTTGCCGTGTTGGTTGTCCTGGCAATTATTGCAATGTGTCCTTGGGTGGGACCTGAAGTCTCGCCCGAGCAGTTTGATTTTGTCTTTTGGCAGCTACGAGTACCACGCGTTGCGATGGCTACTTTGGTGGGCACGGTATTAGGTATTTGTGGTGCGGCTTACCAAACGATTTTTTCTAATGTGCTGGCGACCCCGAGTACCGTGGGTACAACCGCGGGTGCAGCGCTTGGCGCCTTGATTGCGGTCTTGGTCGGAGGGATGGGAACAACTTACCTCCCAATGGTCGCGATTTGTGCATTCCTTGGAGCTTTGGCGGTTACGTTTTGTATCGCCTACATCGCAGCTTCTGGGAAAGCGCGTATTCATGATGTCTTATTAGCCGGTATTGCGATGACATTGGCGGCAGGCGCTATTTCCACCGGGTTACAGTTTCAAGCGGATATGGCCAGTACTTTTGAAGCCGTTCGATGGTCCTTGGGCAATTTGGCACAGGTGGGCTACAAGGGCGTTGTGATGCTGGTTCCGTTTGCGTTGGTCACGGTTGTAACCATGATGCTGCACTCCCGTGCTTTGGAATCGATGATGCTGGGCGAAGAAAAAGCTCTAAGCCAAGGGGTCTCGGTGGTTCGAGTTCGCACGCTTATTCTTGGAGTAGGCGCTTTAGGGGTTGGAGCTTGTGTGGCCTGGTGCGGCCCTATTGCTTTTGTGGGGCTGATTGTGCCGCATTTTGTGAGAAAAGTTTTTGGCGCTTCTCGCCGGCTTCTCTTACCTATGTCTGCTGTGTTGGGGGCTGGGTTTCTCGTACTTTGTGATACGGTTGCGCGAACCTGTTTGGATGGCCGCGAACTGCCCGTCGGGGTCATGACATCTGGGCTGGGAGCACCCTTGTTAATCTGGATGATCACACGACCTGTTTGGAGACGGTCTTAGACCGGTAAGAGTTTAGTAATGCCGAACGATAGTTTTCAAACCATACATGCCCAAGCCGTTGGCAAGGGTGAAAAGTCTTATACGGATCCCGACACAGGATACCGAGTAATTACCGAACTGGGTCATTTGGCACGGGGTAGCTGTTGTGGCTGCGGGTGTCGCCATTGTCCTTTCGCTCACGATAAGGTGCCCGCGAATAAGCGAGTTCATGCCGCAAAAGTACCAACCTTAATTCATGAAGACTATTGCGTGACAAAAGAGTGTGATGTGCTTTTTTGGAGCGGCGGTAAGGACTCCTACCTAAGCTACCGGTATCTTGAAAAAGAGTTCAAAAACAACCCACGTGATATTGTACTCCTTACAACCTTCGATGCGGTTACCCGTGTCGTTGCACACCAGGAAGTGGCTTTTTCAAAAATCCAAGACCAAAGCTCCTGGCTTCAATGTCCTTTACTGGCAGTTCCACTCTTTACGGGCATGGACTACGTCAATCGCATATCGCTTAGCCTTGAGACCTTGGGGCGACACTACAACATTAAGCGTCTTGTGTTTGGTGACCTGCATCTGGAAAATATCCGTAACTGGAGGGAAACCAGTTTTGAGCCTTTGGTAAAGCAATTTGGTGTGTCGCTCTATTTCCCTATTTGGGAAGAACCCTATGACGTTCTTCGAGCCGAGCTAGAAAAGAGCGGTGTGGATATAAAAATAACGGCTGTGCGCGAGGCTGTATTGAATGGTCAGGTGCAAGTGGGAGACAACTTCTGTTCTGACCTGATTGATGCTTTGCCAAGTGAGGTTGATGATTTCGGTGAGAATGGTGAATTCCATACTTATGTTGGGCCAAAGTGACGCAGATGAAAGAACCTTTGAGATAGTCCCGTGTTAACCCTACTTACCATTTGCGCTTTATTGGCGGCGCCGGATGTAGAACCGGAAGAGATCGAGGTTGTTGGAACTACTCTAGACGGGGATTTCTTCGAGCATACCTATCACAGCAGCACACTCTTCAAACTTGAAGCATTTTACGGCACAGGTTTGAGTTTGGATGCAGTGGTCTCTAGGGCTCCGGGTGTCTATGCTAGGCGGTCTGGTGGATTCGGGTCTCAGGCGCTGCTATCGGTGCGGGGGCTTTCGGGAAGCAATGTTGGAATCATTTTAGATAATTTACCGCTGAACTCCGTTGGGTTTTCGGCGACGGACCTGTCTTTGTTTCCCTTGGAGCTTTTGGAGTCTGCTGAGGTATTCAGAGGCGATGGACCTATTCGATTTCAGGCACCTCTCGGCGGCCTGATTCATCTACGTACCCGAAAACCAAAACGAGATTTTGAATTGGTGAGTCACGCGGGTTTTGGTTCACATCATAATCGAAGTGCTCATGTGGCTGTACTGGCAAACCATGGTAAGTGGGACTTCATTTCAGCCATCGCTTATCGGGGCACCGCCGGTGACTTTTCTTTTTATAACGACCAGGAAACACTTTACACCCAGGTAGATGATACAGAGGATATTCGCCAAAATAACAGGATTGACACTCTTGCGGCTCATTTGAGTGCGGAGCGCAGAGCCAAGAGCGGCGTGACCAATCAATTACGAGGGCAAGCCACCTACCGTGTGCGGGGCGTACCCGGGCCAGGTGTTGATCCTACGCAGAATACGAAGGCGAAAGACTTGGAGTCTTCCTTAAGGTTCAGTTCGAACGACCACCACTTTTTGGACCACGTAGTCTCCCTTGATGTTGGACTTGATCTACTGATGTCGCGGCGGTCGTTTATGGACCCAGGTGTGGCGCCAGACTTCGTTCCTGAGCTGTCTATGCGAAGTGAGCAGGATGCACGATTGTGGCAAGTTGGTATAGACAGCCGTCTGGTTTGGGCACCGAACAGTCTACACCGATTGGAGTTAGCGCCGCGGGTAGCCGGAACTTCATTTAAGCAAACCGGGCAAGATAATCAACTGACGGCCCAAACAGCTTCTCTTAGTCGTTTGAGTTTAGATCTCGGAGTCGGGGCGGAATATTTTTGGACTCCTAGAGCGACCTTCAGCATCGGGCCGGGTGTTAGAGTGGATGCATGGCTACCGAGTGCATCCGACGATTTTATGCCGCGAATAAATCACCCCGAGGTAAGTCCGCGCTTGATTGTGCATTGGGCTTTAGAGTCATGCGATACCTATTTGAATGCAGGGCGTCGTCATCGTTTCCCGACTCTCCTTGAGCGCTATGGTGACAACATCGGAATTGGTCCCAGTCCGGATCTTGAATCGGAGTCTGGTTTCTTTGCCGATGCCGGTTTGAAGTGCCCGATAGAATTTACCGATGCTATTCAAATTGAGCTGGGCTTAACAGGCTTTGGAAGTCTACCGAAGAATTTGATTGTCTTTATGCAAAATAGCCAAAAAAGCGTCAAAGCAATGAACGTTGCCAAGAGCGAAGTACTGGGACTTGAAGGTAGTTTGAGCTTGGCCCATTCATTGGCACGGGCTCAGGTACACTATAGCTTGATTCGTGCGAGAGATGTGGGTGACGTTTTGGGAATGCAGGGTAATACGCCGCCAGGCATACCGGCCCATCAACTGGATGTAGCCGTAAGTGGTGGACCAAGTTGGTTGGAACTCGGTTGGGAGCTAAATTTTAAGAGCTTGCGGTATCTCGATCAGGCAAATCTCCGACCCATTCCCAAAGCCGCAACTCAAGCGCTTTGGATACAGTTCAATATTGAGGTCCTTAATCTGAGCATAAAGGCCCGTCTCGACAATTTAACAAACCAGCGAAAAGACAACGTTGACCTACCCGGCCGTGAATCAAAGGCTGTGGTAAAAACTTCAGATATGATAGGTTACCCGTTGCCCGGTCGAACATTTTTTGTGGGTGCATCATGGAAGCTCTAATTCGTAAAATAGGTGTCCTGTTGTTGGCTGGATATGTCCTTGGTTGCCAAGGAACAACAGACCAGGAGACAAACTTCGTTTGTGCACCGGAGCGTTTTGAAGACGGCGCGGTCATCGTTTTGACGACCAATTATGAAACAAGCAGCATCGATCTCTTCCACCCAAATTGTCCTGATGAAGTCAGCAAGAACCGAGTCGTCGCCTCCGGGGATGCCGTTTTAAGACGTGTCGAAAATCGGCCTATTGTTGTTAACAGAGGCGCTGAGAGCAATCTCATGATTCTTAATCAAGACCTCGAAGTGAGTGCGCAGATACCGCTGCCAGGATGCGGACCACATGATGTTCTTGCGCTCGATGGGGATGTATTACTCGTCAGTTGTTATGAGTCCGCTTCTTTATTTAGAGTTTTCCTACCCTCTGAAACGGCTGAAGAGGTTATCGATCTTCAAGACTATGCTGGCGCTGACGGTCTACCCGAGATGGACGCGCTCGCTGCCGATGACCGCTTCATTTATCTCACTCTGCAAAATTTAGACCGTCAGAATAATTGGTTACCTGAGGAGCCAGGGAAAGTTTTGATTTTTAATCGGGAGAGCCTTGAGCTGGAAAATGAAGTGACCTTACCCTGCGACGACCCGTATACGCAGATGGCCTTCGCCGACGAATCGAGTCTGGTGGTCGGTTGTGCGGGGACCTGGACCGGGGGCCGAGAAGGAGCCGGCTTGGCAGTACTCGACACCCAAACACTAAATGCCACAATGCTTTATAACTCTTCAGAACTTTTAGGTCGGCCGACTCACCTCGATTTTATCAAGGACGGAGTACAGTTGCTTGTGACAGCCACACCGTCACCAACAAGCGCTTGGGATGTTGAAACGATGCAGGTTTTGAGTTTAGGCGGCGACGAAATTCAACAGGTTTACTCTGAGCGAGGTTTTAGCTTGGGGGGCGTGAGGGCATGGGCTCAGGATAAAGTTCTGATAGCTCAACGAACATTGGATTCCACAGGCGGCGTTTTGCTTTTGAATACCAAAACAGCCGAGGTCGAAGCTCGGTGGACGACGGGCCTCTTACCGTCACACTTTATGATTGCTCAATAACTTCATCGCCATCGTTAAGGTTACGGCGAATAAATACCCGGCCCGTGGGAGCTAAGCTTTCAAAAATGGCGAGAGCAGCTTCACCCAAGCCTCCTTTAGAAGCCATAAGTGCATCCTCAACATATAAAGGGTGCCGCATACCATTTAAGACGCTGGTTACGCCTGGCGTTTCTAGAGCTGCTTGGAGAGCTACCTGGTGGAGCGCGGTTTGCGGTGGGACGTGCTGGTCAAGAACCTTTCGGATCATGCTGGTTTCCTCGTGGCTACGTTCGATGGCCATGAGCCGCATATCTTGGCAAACATTTTCAATGGCTTGACGATAGCTTGGGAAAATCTCCTGCCAAACTTTGGCGTGCTCGTTTTGGAGGTTTTGGTTCAAGAATCCCGTGCTCTGGTTGAGTCGCGGATTGATAAGTCCCAGCAAAAAATCTTCCCATTCTACAAGGTTTCGAAATTTATGTTTTATCTCGTTGAACTCGTCGGCCCAGTGAAAGAAATAGGCCACTTCGATGGTTTCACCGCGTGTGTTGATCTCCACATTGAGCTCTTGTCGTAGGCGTTTCTCGATTGATGTCAATTTGAGAATGCTCTCAGCAGGGTCAACACTTTGAGCCGGTTCTGCGGGTTCAGCCAGCCTTACCAAGCCGCCACCAAGAATTGCATTCAAAGGACGATTGGTCAGTACAGCAAGCTTTGCAGCTTGGGCGACGGCCAAGACTGTCTTCCCATTGTTTCGGGGTAAGAGAGCAGCATCGGGTTCTAGTAAGTTAAGAGGGCACTGAACAATTTGGAAGTGGTGGTTCTCACCGCCAACCTTGGCTGCGATTTCAAGAATCTTTTCAAGATCCAGAGTTGGGAGTAGCTCAGGGGAATCGGTGATGGTGTTCGACGATATTCCATAGCTTTGAATTCGACCTTGTTTCACTTCGTGCTCGAGGTGGGTAAAGGCCAGTTCTAGACGAGAATAGAATGTCTTAAGAAG
>JABJBS010000122.1 GCA_018668695.1 Deltaproteobacteria bacterium | reverse complement strand
CATGTAGGAGTTCCTTCTCGGGTTGGTTGAATCTAATTAAATCTAATTAAATCTAATTATGAAATCTAACTAGAAATCTAGCTAAGCAGGAACTTGTGTTTGCTTAGCACGCTAAACGCTTTTCGTAATGATTTCGTGAAATAGGTAGCATGCACACATTCCTGCTTAATGTCTATTTTTTTCCTGCTTAATGTTTATTTAATGTTTATTCCAACCGATTCCATTACCAATAGTTCTAGGCCCAAAGCCTATACCGAACGATTCACAGGCAGAGTAAATCTCATAATAACCCCTTGTGGCATATCTGATTTACACTGCAGGTCGCCTTGATGGTCACGCGCAATGGCGTAGCTTAATGAAAGCCCAAGACCTGTACCTTTACCAACTTCTTTCGTCGTAAAAAATGGGTCAAACATATGGATTTGGTCAGACTTCGAAATTCCTATGCCATTGTCAGAGAATTCAATAACCATAAACTTACCATCGTCATTCAAAGACATACTGACATCAATAATTCGTTCTCTTGCTACTTCTTCAAGGGAATCCATAGAATTCACCAATAGATTGACCATGAGTTGCTCTAACGAATCAGCACAGCACTCAACTGCAGGAAGATTCTCAACAATATGACGCCTAATCTGGATAGCATTGGCATCCACTCGTTCCTGCAAGAGGACCAGCGAACTATTCAACACATCTTCCATAAAAACTCGGGTCCAGCGACCGGAAGATTTACGCCCTACCCGTTGCATATGTTGAACAATCTTTCTAATTCGTTCAACTTGCCGGGTAGCTTCGGGCAACAGTGAGCTACCCCGCTCAGAGTTCATTGGCCATTTTTGCGCGTCATCCTCTAGAATAGCCAAATAAGCCTTGATAAATGTAAGTGGGTTATTAATTTCATGGGCCACACCTGCTGCCACCTGTCCAAGCGATGCAAGTCTTGACTGAGCAAACAACTGCAACTTGCTCTCCTCGCGTTCCTGTTCACTTTTACGTACTGTCGTCATGTCCTTGATGACCAAAACAGTACCTCCATGCTCCTGATTCTGACTAAGTAGCTTAGCTCCTCCGAGAAGTACCGGTATCGTATTGCCTTCAGCGGTAAGCATATCAATCTCGAGCTGTTCTGCTATTACACGCTGATTTCGAAAACGCCGCAGGGTCGACAAAATAACGTGACTAAAGATAGGCCAAGCACGTAGGTCGTGTTCATTGAAATATAGAGAAAAGGTACACCCTGGTGAGTGATTGATGGGCAATCGAACCGTACCCACAGACATACTCGACCCATCACGACACAGCAGTTCAGCATCAGTAACGACCCATTCTCCTAACTGGTCATCCTTACCAGCCTCCTCCTTGTTGTCACCCAATCTTCCTGAAGAGAGTGTTCCGTGCTCCCAGCCAGTAAGCCGACCGAAAGTCTTATTGCACCAGAGGTTACTCGAACCAGCTACCTGCCCCGTAATTCCGACCGGAAGCATAGAGAGTTCACTCATCAGATATCCATCATCAGTAGAATAAACGCTCTCCATTTCCAGCCTTAACTGCTCAAACCTGTCGCTCAAAATCGTTATGTCCGAACTCGACGGTCCAAGAAAGCTACCCAAAGGTCTACCTACGAGATCATGTTCCGCCCAACCCAATAGGCTCATGGCTGCTTTATTAACCGTAGCAATGGCTCCTCGCGGATCAACAACGATTAAGGCGTCTGTCATCGATGCTGTGATCTCATCGGAATACTCCCGCTCGCCGAGTAAACCTAAATAGTTTTTGCGAGATTTCTGAATGGTAGCTGCCAAGCTCCAAGCGACGAGTCCGAGGAAAAAAATTGAGAAAACGACCATGTCGCGTAATCGGGAGTCCATAACCGAAACTCCCGGCGCCAGGGGGACCGCAACCTCCAAGACGCCACGAACATCACCCTCACGCCAACCAGTTCTAGGGCTCTCTGGATGATTATTATGGCAGTGGACGCATTCCGCACGCATTCGATCAGCCGTCGCATATCGCAAAGTAGAAACACCGTTAATCGACTCAACGCGCGAAAAAGACGAAGCTGGATTCTCATTGAGAAAATCCCAAGCCTCATTCGCATACGAATCGTCCGACAAAGAGTGTCCCGTTGAACCAGGAAAAGGATAAGGGCTGTAAAGCTTGAAAGGAGCAGGTTCTGCTTCAGAAGCAGAGCGCCCGAGAAGCTTAGTTAATGTGGCTGGTAGAGGAATCGCATTCGCACTGCTATGAAAATCGCGGCGCGCCTCTATTCCTTGCCCTCTAAGTTTCTCCACAACTTCTTTACTGTAAAGTGTTCGAAACTCGACCAAGACATTAGAATAGTGCCGAGCTTCTTCTAAGGCCATGGTTTCGATCAAATCCGAGGACATCGAGCGCGAGTAAAGAAAGAAGCCTCCCACAATGAAAATGAACCCCGCCCCTAAGGCCAAGTTCGTGCGCCAATAAGAGGCCCTCATAACGATTTGATGAATTCTATTCACGGCACTATGCTATCAATTCGGGGCCAACCGAACAATCATTTCGTATGGTCACGCAGGAGATTACACCGAAATTACGCCGCAACCGATGTTTTCCTGCATAATTAGAGCTGGGCAGGCTGTATGCCCAACGACCCCTAACTTAAATCAAAGACGCTAAAAGGGTGCTACTGCAACAGTTGACGACACCTGAAAACCAAAAACCAGATTAAGCAGGAGTGTGTATATTCACTTCGATTGAGAACATAGTAACCTTATTCATCAGCTAAGCCTCTGGAATCCTAAGAGGTTTTTTTCGGCGCTCATACCAGGTGCCCCCATTTGTGCTCCCAGCAGCTCTAAAGTGTCCCAGGTATGGATTATATTAAGAGCATGGGACGAACGACAAAGCTCACAACCGAAATTCAAGAAACTATTTTATCAAGCTTACGTATGGGAAGCACCAGGGCACATGCAGCTGCCTATGCAGGCATATCTAAGCGTTTTACTCGGTACACAATAGACCACTGCAATTTCACCAACTACGCCATTCCTGCAAAGTGGAGCGCATCCACAGACCGAACTCTATGGTGCCACCTGTATTAATATGAGATGCACTTATTTTACTAGCTTAATGTTCAAGCGATAGGACGTTAGACTGGCTACCGTCTCAGTCAGACATCATTTCATATACGAGAGGAGCATAGTACCTAGTGTGTGTTGCTCGTAAAAAGAGATAATACCAAGCGCTAACAAGAGCCGAAGAACTCAACAAAAAGATAAACCGGTCAACTAAGAGAAATAAATTGATGAAAGATTGCGGTTAATTATTAAGTCGGGTGGCACCTATTTAAAGGGGTTAAACGACCCTCCCCGCTACTGGGGTTATTTGCATTCTTATGGAACGGCTTAAAGGGTCTCGATAGGTTTGATTTGCTCGCTCTCGAGTAATCTATTGTGAATCGCAAAAAGATAGCTTTCGATGTTTTCCAAGCGAATGCCATATCGAACGTTGGTGCTAACTTCTGGCAACACTTTCATATCTGCCAAACGCTGCAGAGTAGCGATACCCACACATACAGACTTAAGTGCCTGAGACACTTTCATGTGCTTCTCAACTTTAGTGTCTTCACCCATTTCGGTACCTAGCACCTTTTAAGGGTGATAATGATGCCACCGACGAATTAAGATTGTTCCCACGTTCCTAGCAAAAAATAGGTCATGAGTTCGCCTTTGCCTTTCATGGAAACCTTACCCCGTTGCTCAACCGCGAACGCATCTTCAAGCAGCACTTTGGTTTCTTCGGAGATTTGAATGGCTCCTACTTTGCCATTGGATTCCATCCGGCTCGCGGTGTTGACCGTGTCGCCCCATAGGTCGTATGCAAATTTTTGGGTACCGATGACACCCGCCGTTACGGCACCACTGTGGATACCAATCCGAATATCCAGTTGACGACCTAACTCCTGTGAGATGATTTTAAGTTCGCGCTGTATATCCAGAGCAAATCCCGCCAACGCATGGGCGTGGTCACTGCGCTCGGTGGGTACGCCCGCCGCGACCATGTAGGCGTCCCCAATGGTTTTAATTTTTTCTACCCCGTGTTTTTGGGCCAGGGTGTCAAAGCGGGCAAATACTAAACTCAAAAGTTTAACTAACTCGCCCGAGTTCATCTCCGATGACATAGCCGTAAATCCCGCGATGTCGGCAAAAAGAATGCTGACTTGGTGGTGGTCATCGGCAATGATTTCCTCTTTATCTTTTTTGAGACGTTCAGCAATACTGACAGGAAGCACATTGTGTAAGAGCGACTCGTTGCGTTTATTGGCCAGTTGTAGATCCTGAGTTCGCCGGTCCACCATCGTTTCTAATTTACGCTGGCGCGACAAACTGTAAATCCCAAATAAAGACATCAGACCAATACTCAAAAACGACTCGGCAAGGGCCTCAAAGCCACCGATACTCAGGGCGAAAGTAATGATGGCAAAGCAAGCGATCTGAAACACACGCGTCCACAATAGAGGTGAGATAAACTCGGTCTCTACCTGGTACTTTGGCAGCTTTTGGTTTCGAACGGTACGACTCAACCACATGCTAAGTCCCCCCGATAATAGCAAAGTCAGAATCGGGGCGATGGGCAGCATAAACCCGTAGGGCGTGTCGAGGTTGACCAGCATATTAATGAATATGGCAATGGTGCCAATTACGCCAAAGACCAGCGTTAAGTTACTCAGAATCCATGGATTGTTCTCGGATCCAAAGCCTAGGCGGCCTCGGCTCCAGAAGATCAGTTTATAAAAGAGGCTGATCACCAGGACCCACCAAGGTAGTTGGCTGTAATGAAATAATATCAGCAGCCACTCTTGGGATGAACTAAGTAAGCGGTCGACCAGTTGGTCGTACTGGGCAATCTCAATACCATATTTTTCGCCTGAACCCATGAAGCTTATCAGTACGGTTAGGGTGCTGCATGCAACGACACCTATCGTGAACAAAAACACTCGCCTCAGTTGAAAGTGATGCTCTTGCAGCCAAGATGCTTCTCGAGTGGGGTTGGCATGGGCTCCTGGTTGCAGGGCCATGAAGAGAAAGTGCACCAGGTAGCTTATCAGCCCATAGACAAAGGTCAGAAAAATAACAGCCAAAATGGGTCCGAGAGAACTGGGTTCGCTCACGCGGCTGTATAGCGAATAGCCAAGTACAATTCCCGGAATACAGCTGGCAAAAAGATATGCAGTCGCGCAGATGTGGTGAAAGTCGGTCTTTTCTTCTGGCTCTTGTAGAGCGCTTAGACAAACAAACGGAAGATTCTGATTGGTTAAGAATGTTTGCAAGACTCCAGCCGCGCCCAACAAAAAGAGTAGACTGGGCCAACTCATAAAAACATTGAAATGCCACAGTGGCAGGACCATTAAAATGGGCACCAAGATGGCTAAGAGCGCCGTGAAACGTTGAAGCTGGTAGGGTTTCATGTTGACCATTCGTGGTCGAGATGATCTTGAGTAGTAAGTTTATCCATGGTCTTAAGGATAGATTAAATCACAGACGAGCCCGTCCTCCTACCGGAATTCAAAATCAAATTAGCGACTCTATTGGGCAGCAATGTCTTCAAATACAAATCACTGCTGGCTAGGTTGAAATCATTGCAAAATGATAGTTGGGGCTCCAGGGTCAAACAGACACAAGTTCCTGCATAATCGTTATTTTAGAGATCTCTACTTGCGATGGTTACGATTTGCGTACGCGGCTCATACCACTCACGAACTTCAGCCTCCACTTCCCGCTGCTCCGCAACAATTTGCGGTGGTAACTTTCCTTCGTAGCCCAGTGAATAAGAAAAGAGTTTCGTCGCCGCATCTAGACGAGCAGAGCGCCCTTTTCTACTAGGTACATTTATTCTATATTTGCACCAACAACTGCCGCCATTTGCATCATGTCGATGGTTTCACCTTCTTTCATTTGTGTCAGGTCTGTCAGTTTACCCGACTTACTTGTCGATTTTGTGTTTTTAAATATAGGTAGTAAGCTTGCGTCCGCGACTATAAATTTACCACCATTTTCAGCTTTACCATTTTCAGTCTTTGTTTGAAGCTTATTTGCCTTAATATAGTCCCACAATTTCTTGGTTATCTCTGTACGAGGAAGTTCTGTTGCCCCTAGTAAAGTTGCAAGTTCATTTTTTAACTTCACCGGTTTGCTTAAACCTTTTGCTGCTGCCATTTTTAACTCCTTAAGATTTTATCTGAGATCAAATCTTCTATTCATTTAATAATAATTAAAATAATTCTTCATATTATTTTAAGTCGATATGCTTCTTACAAAATGTCTTTAAGTGATCAAGCTAAGCTTTGTTTCGCATCACCAAACTACATACGTATATTTTCCTTAAAGAAAAGTGGGTTGTACCTAATGGCTCCCTTCGCAGCCAGCGCTTTCATAATCAAAAATAGAGTCAGCGTTCTTGTAAAGGCAATTCACCCGACAATGGGATTCTGCCAAGTAAAAGGCCCCTATTGAGACTCAACTTCAATACTAGGCCAGTCATCAAAAGCATCCACCCAGATTAAGTACCTAGGGAATTCAACCTACCAAAACCCTAACGTCTGACTGTATAACATCACGCTTCCGACTTGCCGAACACGGAAAAGATTAGAAAAGATTAAGCAGGAATGTGTACAGACACAAGTCGATATCAACTAACCTAAGATCCTTGAAGAAAACAATTGGTACACCAACATGCACAAGTTCCTGCTTAATCTGCTCTTAATCTGCTCTCCCATTCGAATCAGATATCTTATATGTATCAACCGGTAGATTATTTTTCGAAGATATTGACGTTTCATTTCTTCGGATGGTCGAGAAGGCCTGACGTTTATGGGGGGATTAAGCATGAAACCAATCGTTTTAAATTTTACAATCTTTTGTTGCCTTACGGCACTCGCGGCTTGTGGGGGCGAGAGTACAGAGTCGGATGATAACGACGGCTCTGAAGTGACTCAGGCCAATGCATCTACCATGATGAACCAACTTCCTCTCGAGGACTGCACTGAGTTTGGTTGTGCCAATGGTTGTGTACAAATTGATTACGGTGTGGACGAAAATGCGGATGGCGATCTAGATATTAGTGAGATTGATGGTACTGAATACATTTGTCATGGCTTGAGTGGCCAAGATGGCGCCAACGGTACAAATGGTGTTGATGGCGAAGACGGGGTAGATGGCTCAGACTGCACAGTGAGCGAGGTAGATTGCTTAGCCACGCTTACTTGTGAGGACGGTACCTCTGTTAGCTGGAACTTAATGGGTTGTATGGCTGAAGTACCTGAAGGCATGGTTGAAGTACCAGCCAGTTCGTTTTTGTATGGCAACCCAACCGGTTCCCTGTATCTACCAACCTTTTATATCGACAAATATCCAGTCACAGCTGGTGATTATAAAGCCTGTGTGGATGGAGGTATGTGCCAATACAACGGCAGTACAACAAGTCCCTACCGCACTTATGACAATGGCAAAGACACCCATCCTATAAACTTTTTAAATTGGTATGATGCGACTGCTTATTGCATTTTTAATGGTAAGCGCTTGCCCACCGAACAAGAGTGGGAAAAAGCAGCTCGCGGCACCGATGGCAGAACTTATCCTTGGGGAGAGGATGCTCCTGATGGCACGCGCTCCAATTATTGGGAGAGTGGCGATGACTATGATGATGGAACAACTCCTGTTGGGTATTTTAATGGTGTAAATACATTAGCTGATGGAACTTCCACGGCTGACAGCCCAAGTCCATATGGTGCTTACGATATGGCTGGGAATGTGTGGGAATGGACGAATTCTTGGTCCAGTAGTTTGGAATATCGCATGTTGCGCGGCGGGTCGTTCGGCTACGACTCGAACCGCTTGCCGACGTATTATCGCGACGGCCGCCACCCAGACAATCGTAACTACGGCTTCGCCGGTTTTCGTTGTGCCCAGTAGACTACGCTTCTAAATTCTAAGTTCTGATTATTCCCCTCCCTTGGGAGGGGTCCAACCCCTCACACCCACTCAACTCGACCCAGCTTTACCAAACCCTACTCTATCGTCACAAGCTCAAGGCTCTTTGCCAGCCCTCGGAAGTGATTAATTTTTGGTTGGCACCTACAAATGAGGAACGTTCATGGATGGAGATTACGGGCGTGATACGTATTCAGCCCGAAATCGGCGTAACCAATACCCAGAGTGCGGAGTATTCAGGACAAATGTCGAGCGCAACGGGTGAGGCTTGTCCATAGTGGCGATAATAACATCGACTGACACCCATAGGGTTGTGTCAGCGGATGTTGGGCGTGACCGGTAAACGATACAGCTCAGTGTGTTGAGAAGGTCTTTAATCAATAGTTTAAGCAGGAGCTTTTGTTTGCTTGGCGTGCCAAAGTTTTTCATCCTGATTTTGTGCAATAGGCCGCATTTGCAGGTTCCTGCTTAATCTTGCTTCATTATCTTACCTTTAGCCCTTACCCCCACTCTGCAAAAATCGAGGTGAGGAAGTGTATGCACCAAAGCTTGATTCTAGGCACGCGCGTTGGCCAATAACTCGATATAGGGACCACTGAAAAAAAGAATCAGTGCATTGTGAGGATGTTGCTTGGAGCCATACTCTACATGAAAGCCCAACTCTCTGAATTTATGAACCGCTTCATCTAAGGTTCGACCTCGATAGTTGATGTGACTAAGTTTCATGACTAACTCTACTGCCATTCACTTGGTTCCATAGCCTGGTATCTGCACTCTAAAGCCGATTGAGCGTTAGGTCTGTCGTTGTTTTCACGTTGATCATACCGCCCATCTTCATATCGGATGTGATAGAGCCTTTGAGCGACTTCAGCATTCCTTTTGCCACCTGAAATATCGATTCGAATGAACCCGTAAGTTTCATTTCCGGCGCACCGGCTCCCATGCCACCCATGCCGCCCATGTCGCCCATGCCGCCCATGCCACCCATGCCGCCCATGCCGCCCATGCCGCCCATGCCACCCATGCCACCCATGCCGCCCATGCCATCTTCACCGGTACCGGTCTCGATGGATGTTTTAAGTGTCGCCCGCTTAGCGTTGACCGTCGGTGTACTTGTTTCAATTGTGGTCGCGCCCATCTTCATCTTAAAGCTCGCACCTGGGCTCACCGAACCGTCGGGGAGCTTTAGCAACTCAAGAAACTTCGTTGGCAGAAGGTCAACTTTCGGTGCGTCTTGTTTCACCTTAACTTTCTTCTTAGAGGTCGTTTTTTTAACTTTCTCTATGCTGTACCCACCACTGAGTTTGCCTGTCTTTGGATCAAACGAAGCATGCACTGTGACTTTCTCATCTCCCACTTGAGCACTACCCGATCCACCATTTGGTCCGACTTTAGCCGAGACCAACATGTTGTCTCCTTTTTCATCGATCACCATGTAGACAATTTCTTTGAATTTAAAGTTCCCTTTACGGTCAATTTCTACCAGATTTCGCAGTGCGGTTTTCGGAAGCCCAGAGAGGCTCCCCATCACTCGCCCGGACTTGTTAACGACTTTGAAGGCTTCAATGGCTATTACACCCTCGGCTGTACCGTTGGGTTGAACTGAATCGATGTGGATCGCAAATGTGGAATCAAGGGTGAAGGTGTCCTTCATGCTCATCCCCATCCCAGACATGCTCACGTTGTCGACAGATTTCGCCTGAAAACGGTAGGTGTTCCCTGTCTTCCAATCGTAGTTGAGTTCAGTCGCTAGAGCGGTAGTTCCACTAAACAAGGTAAGAGTGAGAATAAGTAGTTGTCGAAGGGAAATGAACATCGTGGAACTTTCGTAAATAGTGATGAAATTTTTAATCCGAATTCTTGAGCTTAGCATCATTATGCCCAAGCGATAACCCTGACGCAAAAGTCGCGGTCGATATTCATTTAAGAAAAGATGAAGGATGAAAGATGAAATGCTAATATAACAACAATCGGGAGACCTATTTGCTGTGTTTGTGAAGTTGCTAAGAGGCGAAAATCCGGAGAGATTTAGTTGTAGGCAAGCAAGACGGGTCATCATAACCATGCCTCGAGAAAGCGATGAAACGCTTATGCTTGGCGCCTTATCCAACTGAAACAGTGCAGTGGGTACCTAGCTGGTAATACTGCTGATCCAATGACCATATCCATGTGGGAATCCTCCAAAATAGGTTTTCTCGAAGATGGACTCAACCTGGAACCTTTAAGCCTCCAATAGAATCTTAAGCAAATAACACAGTTCTCAGTGATGCCATGCAAGAATGACAGAAGCATTGCTACGTTTGCACGCCTAAAATGTTTAGAATTGAGCGGTCATTTAGAGTCAAAACTATATTGTCTGGACACAAAAGCCTAAATCAAACAGATAAAGCGATGAAAATTATTAAGGTCGGTGACACCTTTTAAGGGGGACCCTGAGAGGCCACTACCAAGATGCGGCGATGCGCAGATAGGGACCCCACATGATATTGCCCAGATCGTAACCGTAGGAGACTACGATGTCTTCTGGGTGATCGCTGGCATCGGCGGCGCTGTCACTTAGCGGTATGTATTGATGGCTGCGTGCCTCTATGCCCACACCTGCAGAGATTTGAGCCCATGGATAGTTCCACAGATTTAACCACTCCAGCCGGATAGTTCCACTTAGTGCGACGTCCACCGTGCTATCGGTGGCTACAATTTTCGCATTTTCGTAAAGAAAATAATCTGCAGGCGTGCTGGTTACTTGCTCTCGGATGAATTCGTCGTTGCTCGTATCTCTCTGCCAGATTGCCAAACCAAAGACCATATCAACGTCGACTGCAATGAATGAGCGATAGTGGGTCCCTCGATAAATTTCTGTAGATCCGGTGGAAATGTCGTAACCGACGCTCAGAGCCTTGGTTGGGCTCATTTGCATTTTGAGACCTACAAGGTGCATCGTATTGGCCGGGGAATAGGAGCGCTTAGGTGCTTCGCGATGGGTGCTGCCGGAGACTTCCCGCATGAGCTTGAACGAGCGGGGAACCCTGTTTTGAATGTAGGTACCTCCCCAGCTGATAGCATTGGCCTGATACTTAAGTGCTGACACATTGAGGTAGCGATTGTGGATCTTTTGCCCGATGGGGATGGCAGCATCGTCATCCCCGCGAAAAACATCCACATTTGTGTCGAGAGAAAAAACTTCGGTTTCGTTGGTAGTCTTGCCTGCCAAAAAACCGGACTCCACCGAGAGGAACCAGCCACCTGCCTGAATACCGAGGAAGACGGAGCGAGCGAGATCTTCAACGTCATCCGGAACGGCAAGCGAAAGCGAAAATGAAACGTCTTCGTCGTGGATGTAGCCGTATTCGATTACTCGAAACCAGGAGGGCTCGATGTCGATGTAGCGCCACATCGACTCACCGTCGTCAATCAATTGACCAAAGTCGAAGTGACTTGTGTAACGAAAAGAAGTGGAAGCATAGTGGCTTCGTGACGTTTTCTTTGCGGCGTTGGCCGGGGTAGGCGCGAAGGAAGCGAGCGCGAAGAAGGCAAGCGTTGCGCTAGCCCAGACACATCTGCAAAAAACGAATTTATCAGGCACCAGCTTATCACGCATTCTGTTGTCCGTTCCAAGGTAAATGGCCTATAAATTGATTAACCAAGAAGAGGTTTAGATACAACTTTTTCAGTTAAGCTGAAATCATTGCGGAAAATAATTGGTTCTCCAACATGCATAAATTCCTGCTTAATCTATTCCCAAGTGCCTTAAGGACGAGGGTGTGTTTGATAAGTGGGTTTTGCTTAGGCTGCGGTTACCAATGGGTCGGGACCAAAGCGGTTAACGCCTTCGGTGCCTTTGGTGAAGGACCAAACCAGCATAACAAATGGACCAATAAGTGGAATCATGGTTCGCAAGTAATGCCTGCCTGATTTATCTAAATCGTGAAGACGTCTGATGCTGACGGCGAAGACGGGTGGGATAACCGCGACCTGCAAATACATAACAGCTGTGGCGATATTGGGAACGGTCATAGCGAGAGTTGTGAGTGCGAGAGAAGTTTGAAGCATCGATTAAGCATCGATTAAACAGGAATGTGTGCATGCCGATTATTGTTTGAAATCATTACAAAAAGAATTTGGTGTGCTAAGCAAACACAAGTTCCTGCTTAACTAAATCTAACTAAATCTAACTAAATCTAACTAAATCTAACTAAATCTAACTAAATCTTAACTAAATCTTGTTGCGCCGTTTCAACAATCTCTGCATGAGCACCCTCTTTTGCATCGATGTTAACCGGCAAAGGTCCCACGGCAGCACAACCGGCGAGTATCCACAGCATCACAGGAATAACGAACAATTACAGCATCGGCACCCCTCTTCCATGAAAACGCAGGCTGACTGAAGACACAAACAAAATCAGGTAACGAGCCGCGGCAATCATAAAGTTCACTAAAAACTATCTAGGTATCAATTTTCTCGTCTCGTAAGACCTTATGAACCCATTGAACCGCCTACCACCGGATTCACCGCAACTTTTCAAATCAACGCCCGATAACTCCATCAAGAGAAGAGCAACCAGATTATGACGCCAAGCGTTATATAGTGGCGGAAACCACGCCATTATTTAAATAATTGGGCAGTCCAATCTCGCGAACGACACCCCTAAGTGACTGAAATTACTAAGCTAGGTCAAAAGGTGGAGAGTGGCTCGGTCCTTGCTTTCATTAAGGTAGGGAACAAGTCAATGGAGGATGATATGAGCTTAACAAACAAGAATCTAGCTGCCGCAAGGCGTACCATCGCCAAAGAAGTTGGCAAGGATGCCCTTGCCTCTTTCCATGAGTCGAATATTTTTCTCGATGTTTTGGCTGTGTTTAGCATCCTCTTCTTTTTCTTTTCCATGATGACCGCCTTAGCGCTGCTACCTTTTGGCTGGCTTTGGGCTCTTTGTTTTATCGGTCAAGGGTTTAGCTTGCAGTGGATGGCCCTTGTCAGTCACGACATCTTTGTGCACCGCGGTGTTGGCGGCAAACATTTGAGCTGGCTTGGCAGCATGCTTCTTACTGTCCCGCGATTCTCATTACCTTCCGGTTACCGAGAAGCCCACCTCGCACACCATCGCCATATTGCAACCGACCGAGATACTGAAAAATACAAACAAGACCTCAACACACGCTGGCGACGCTTCCTCTTTTCCACATTTATCGGCGCTAAAATGGCACAAGCTGGGAAATTCTCCGAAGAAGCGCAGAGCGGGAAAGATGTAAAGCATTACCGCGCAGTGGACACCCGCAACCCAGAGCTTCGACAACAGGTTCAAAGAGAGCAGACCATCCAGAAAGCTTTTCTCCTAGCCCTCTTAGTAGGTGCAGTGGTTTTCCCCAAATTCATTCTTCTCGGCTATATTTTGCCTGTATTTCTAATAGGCCCTTTCTCAAACACGTTACGCATTATCATTGAGCATGGCGAAACAAACCCCGACAATCCCTATCACATTGCAACCTTTTATAAGACAGGGCCCATCAGCCGATTTGTCTTCTTTTGGGATGCCGGGGACTGCCACCTGATTCATCATCTCTATCCATGCATTCCTTATTACCGGATAGGTGCAGCACTCAAAGCCATGCGCCCGATTCTCTTAAGGCATGGTGTTGTTGAACGTTATTCTTTCTGGTGGCTTCTCAAGGGATGGTATGTGGACAACTACGGACACCGTACTCTATGGCCCCAAGAACCGATGACGACGATACAAGAACCAAAAGGGATATTGGCTGACCCTGCCTAGTCGTCCATTCATTAACCATCCGAAAATAGAAAATAGATTAAAAATAGATTAAGCAGGAATGTGTGCAGACACCAATCGATATTGACTAACCTAAAATCATTGCAGAAAATAGTTGGCAGACCAACATGCACACATTATTGATTAATCTATTTTCAAGGACAGTTGTTCAGCTGGCTGGGCCGGTCACCCCGCCCTATCCAAAAATACAAACGACCTAAAAACCGCGTGAGACCGGGCTCTGCACAGCCCACCTTTCTCCAAAAATCACCCCAAAAACATGATATTTGGACGGTATGAACGCACTCTTTCAACCGTGGCACATGGTTTTGATGTGTCTTGCCGGCTTGATGAATCGCGAGCAGCACATGGTCATCGACTATCTCCAAGAGGAAAACAAAATCTTGAAGGAGCATCTCTCTGGCAAGCGAATTCGTTACACAGATAAACAACGGCGACGTCTCGCACTGAAAGCTAAAGAGCTTGGCCGTAAAATCCTAGGACAGATAGACACCCTCGTGACCCCTGACACGCTTCTGGCATGGCATAGGAAGCTGATTGCCAAGAAGTACGATGGAAGCACTAAGCGCGGGTCCGGGCGCCCTAGAATCATGAAGGAAATCGAAGCGCTCATTGTTGGCATGGCGAGAGATAACCCCAATTGGGGATACCTACGTATTGTGGGTGCACTTCAAAACGTGGGGCACAAGGTGGCCCGTACGACCATTGCCAATGTCCTGATGCGACACGGCCTCGAGCCTGCACCAGAGCGAAAGACCACGTGGAAACAATTTCTAGAGATGCATTGGAATGTACTCGCTGCGACTGATTTTCTGACAGTCGAAGTCTGGAAGCCCGTTGGACTCGTGCGTTTCTATGTCCTTTTTGTCATCGACATAGCTACGCGGGAAATCCACATTGCAGGTATTTCATCAGGCCCAAATGGCGATTGGATGGCGCAAATCGCTCGAAATCTAACTGACTGTTGTGATGGGTTCTTGTTGGATAAACGCTGTCTCATCCATGACCGTGACCCACTCTTCACAGAGCACTTTCGCGGCATTTTAAAGACCGCCAATGTTAAGTCCCTACGCTTGCCTCCAAAGAGCCCAAACCTAAATGCCTTCGCTGAAAGGTTTGTCCTCTCCATCAAATCAGAGTGTTTGAATCGCATGATTTTCTTCAGCGAAGCCCAGCTTCGGCATGCCGTGCGAGAATATGTTGCCCACTACCATCTAGAACGAAACCACCAAGGGGTTGGCAACGAACTCTTGAAGGCAAAGCCGGCGGCAAATTCCGATGGGGACATTGTCTGCCATCAGCGCCTCGGGGGCATGCTTAAGTATTATTCTCACGAAGCGGCTTGAGGCTTTAATCCTCAACCCGACTCATCACCCTTTTCGTTGGCATCTCCACGCCTGGTTGACCCCATTGTGTTTGTCTGAGGTTCGATTGAGAGACTGCCGGAAGAATTCTATCAACAACTCGTTCGTGAATTGGGAGATAAATCTGGTTGCGGGGTGTTTCAAAGTAGAGATTCGAGGTCGTTTCTATTTTTGGATAGGGCGGCCTAGCCGGGGAAGGCGCTGAATTTCACTATTTAAGGCTAAAAATGGAAGAACTAGCGGTTTTCGGCAAGTCGAAAGCGTGATGTTATACATTCAGGCTCTAGGGTTTTGGTAGGTTGAATTCCCTAGGCTCTTGAAAGTTATATTAAAAATCTTGTTTCAAAGATAAAATAGTTTGTTTGTCTTTATTCTTAAACACATTGCTGCTTAATCTGGTCCTCGAAAAGTTTGTCTAGCAGCAAATTTTG
>JABJBS010000121.1 GCA_018668695.1 Deltaproteobacteria bacterium | reverse complement strand
GCTTCGAATATGCGTGACCTGCTTTTGGCAGCACCCTTTGGTGCACGGGGCGTGATCGGTATTGACCCGGGCCTACGAACAGGAAGCAAGTGTGTTGCGTTAGACGGCACGGGACGTTTTATAGAAACAACAACGCTCTTTATTTCACGCGGGCAACGGGATGCGCTGGAAGCTGAAACCATCTTGGCGGGCCTTATCGAAAAGCATAAGCCTCGGGCCATTGCAGTTGGTAACGGAACCGGTGGCCGGGAAACTGAGACTTTCGTCAAGAAGGTTCTACGGGATACCAAGAATAAGGATATTTCGGTCATTTCGGTCAATGAGGCAGGCGCGAGTATTTATTCCGCTTCTCCAGTTGCTCGTGATGAATTCCCTGAGCTTGATCTTACAATTCGAGGCGCGATTTCGATAGGTCGGCGTTTGCAAGATCCATTGGCGGAGCTGGTTAAGATTGAACCCAAGTCGATTGGGGTAGGGCAATATCAACATGATGTCTATCAGCCTCTGCTAACCCGTAAGTTGACCAGTGTTGTGGAAAGTTGCGTCAACGGCGTTGGTGTTCATTTGAATACCGCAAGCCCGTCGCTCTTAGGTTATGTCGCGGGTATTGGACCCACTTTGGCTAAACGCATTGTAGAATATCGTAGCAGTAATGGTCCATTCTCAAAACGAGAAGATTTAACGAAAGTTCCCGGACTGGGACCTAAGGCTTTCGAACAGGCTGCCGGATTTCTTCGTATTCCGGATGGTGAGAATCCTCTGGATGCTTCTGCTGTACACCCAGAGCGTTATTCGCTTGTTGCACAATGGGCTAAGGAACTCGGGGTTGAACTTAAGGACTTGGTAGGCAACCGAGGAGCGCTCGAGAAACTGGATCTTACTCACTACCTCACGGACGACGTGGGTGAATTGACTCTGAAAGACATGGTCGATGAACTGAAGAAGCCAGGTCGCGATCCACGAGATACGTTTGAAGCACCGGCATTTCGAGATGATGTCCATGAGGTATCTGATCTGAAGTTGGGAATGTGGCTAGAAGGTGTGGTGACCAACGTTACCGCTTTCGGTGCATTTGTAGATGTTGGCGTTCATCAAGATGGCCTAGTGCATGTGTCACAGCTTGCGGACCGCTTTGTATCGGACCCACTTGAAGTGGTTCGTCCCGGACAGAAAATTCGTGTTCGCGTGATGGACGTCGATTTAGAGCGCCGTAGAATATCACTCTCGGCCCGCACAGATGCTGAAGCACCAGAGCAACGCAATCATTCAAAAGGGCCTGACCGTGCAGACAAGCGACCTGCAGCAAACCGCGGCAAGGGCGGGGGCGGTCAGTCTCGCAAGCCCCAGCGCGAGTTTAAAAACAACCCATTTGCGGCTCTGCTCAAATAACCAGGGCATCTGTTTGGATGCACAGAGTGCAGCTTTTTTGGAGGGTGTAGGACAATGTGCAACTATGCCCCACATGCAGAGTGTATGTGAAGAAAATCAGTCCGTTGGGCCTCAAAACCATTTCCTAAATAATTTGTTAGTGCGATATCAAATAGTCGATCCTGCACAACAGGCAAAAATTCGTGTCGGCTTGGGCACTGCCTTCGTTATGACCGTTATCGGGCTAAACACGCTCCTGAGCTTTATCTAGCGCCTTTAGCCACATCGCCGAATTCGATTTGAATATTCTCTCAACGATAAACGGCTGGGTCTACAGCATCTCTGCTGGAATACTTTTTCTGAAAAAATCTCATGAAGAGTGGGATAGGCGATGACTTTACGTTTCGCCGGCTTGACCCTGACTCAGGCCTTGCTTAAACTTGCTGTGTAAGTTCCTGTGGTTTAACAGGGAACAGATGGAGCCAATCTTATGAGCGATAAGCGCAAGCAGAGTTTGTATTTTCCTGAAGCCATGTTGCAAGAGATTCAGTCTGAGGCGAACCGCCAAGACCGTTCACTCTCATGGATCGTCCAGCAAGCATGGCGAGTAGCCCGCGGGGAAATTAAAAAGTTTCCTTCGGTAAACGACGTGATGGGTGACAGCGAACCCGACACGGCGCAGGGGTAAGGCGTGGGAGACGGAAAATCGAAGCGGCAGGCTTTGTATTTTCCTTCTGACATGCTGCAAGACATTCAGGGGGAAGCGGAGCGCCAAGACCGTTCAATATCTTGGCTAATTCAACAGGCATGGCGAATTGCTCGTAACGAGCTTCGTAAAGTGCCTAGTACAACGGACTATTTTGAGAAGCTCGAGGGCGAAGCAGATGAGTCGGGCGGCTCGGATTCTTAGATTCCAGATTGTAGAAACGACCAAGCATAGCAGCTGACCGCACCTTAATGGGTGCAGTCATGCTGTCACTACTTGCGTGTCTTAATTGAATTCAAGGTTGCCATAAACCGGGATTGAGATTTTC
>JABJBS010000120.1 GCA_018668695.1 Deltaproteobacteria bacterium | reverse complement strand
CTCCAAAACTGCCAGAGCTACGTAGAGACCAGCTGCAAAGTTCGCAATATCCATTTCAAGATCGAGCTGCCTCCCGGCGCACCAACGGTATGTGCCGACATCGAATTCGACGGGCTCGAAAAAATTTGTTTCAACTTCTTAGCCAATGCTCTGAAGTTTACGCCTGATGGTGGTGCAATCACCCTGGGACTATCGCAAACCGAGAACTCGGCTCGTATTTTTGTACAAGACAATGGGCCCGGCATTGCCGAAAATGACCAAGCTAAGCTCTTCAAGCTTTTTGCCCAGGTTGGATCCACCGCCGGCGCTCAGGGAACGGGAATTGGCCTTGCTCTCGCAAAAGAGCTAGCTGAAGGCATGTCTGGTCAGGTTGGCGTTACCAGCACGCTGGGTAAAGGAAGCACCTTCTACTTAGATCTTCCCAAAACCACACGCCGACCAATAGAGTCAGCCGAAGCTACACCTATCAATATGGATCTTTCGGGTGAGTATTCTCTGAACCAAATCAGCCCAGAAATTACGGCCCCCCAAGGCGCTGGGGCAACCATTCTTGTGGTCGATGACCTCAAAGACATGAGAAGCCTCATTGCCTCTCAACTTACTCGCAGTGGATACCAGGTGCTTCAAGCGACCGATGGAGAAAATGCTCTAGAGTCAGCTAAAGCCCACCAACCTGATTTGATGATTACCGATTGGATGATGCCCGTCATGGATGGGCCTGCACTGGTCAAAGCATGGCGCAGTGATCCTGGCCTAAGCGGTACTCCAATAATCATGCTCACTGCACGTTCTGATACTGATAGCAAAGTTGAGAGCAGCGAAGTGGGCGCAGACTCATTTATTGGAAAACCATTTCAAGACATTGAACTGCTGGCTACCGTTCGAAACTTGCTTGCACTTAAAGAAAACGAAAAGCAGCTGCGCAAGGCCTACCAAGAGCTTGAAGAAACAACTGCGCGTGAAATAAGACACTCCAGCAACCTTCTCAAACAAGCGGAGAAGATGGCCTCTCTCGGACAACTCATAGCGTCTATAGGGCATGAAATAGCCAACCCTGTTTCACTGGTTAAGCTTGCTGGCGATGAACTTACCGACCACACCGATCGCCTAGAATCGTCCATCCTCTCCCTCTTTCAATCACGACCCGAAAAAATCAGTGAACAAACGGGGCTTACCGAACACGTGGATGAACTCAGAGAAAACTTGGGACACATTCGGATTGCCGGCGAACGCTTAGAAAACCTCAGCGGAGCTCTTCGAACACAATCACGCCATGAAGAAGAAAGAACAACCGAAGTTGATCTGCAACAAGTCATAGAAGAAAGCCTACTCATCGTACGCGGTAAACTAAGCCGTTATCACGTGACCGTTGAGGCTCCGGAGCTACCGACTCTAACCTGTATTCGAAGCCAGATTGGACAAGTCTTCGTAAATCTCTTCTCAAATGCTGGTGACGCTCTTGCATCACGCGGTGATCTGGCCAGAGCAAACGGAGAACGATTCCGTGGAGCGATTAGCATCAGCCTCAGTGAGCAGACCTTGGGCGGCAAGCCCGGTTTACTTGCTCAAGTAGAAGATAACGGTACGGGAGTGTCACCTGAAATTGCTGAGAAAATCTTTGATGCATTCGTAACCACAAAAGAGGCTGGTATGGGAACAGGACTGGGCTTGATGCTCAGCCAACGTATCATCGATGAGCATCAGGGTAAGTTAGAGTTGATTCAAAATGATAATGCCGGAGCCGTTTTTAGAATCTGGCTACCTCGCGAGTCCGAAGCTTAACCGGAAATTTTGTAGAAGAATGAGGTCGTTCCTACACGTATCTCGTCACCGAGTTCCAGCACCTTTTCACGAGCCATTTCGCCATTAACCCACACAACTTCCGATTGCCCTGAAACCCGCTTCACACGGTGGGCACCTCCATCCCAAAAGATATGGACATCGGCCGGTCCTTGAAATCCCTCACAAGGGATACCACCTGCTCCAAAAGTGTAGAGCATTTCACCTAATGCATAACTGCAGCTTTCATCATCACCACGAATCAGAACAGTACTGTTACGTAACGAGACGTGTTGCATCGCATCTTGCAAAGCTTCGGGGCTAAGCATCCTCGTCCCACCCTCAACCTGCTCCGCTTCCTTATCCGATACGTCGTAATTCTCCATCCAAGACAGAGAACCTTTAGTTTGCTCTGTTTTGAAAACCAGGAAGAAATCACCAATATGAATGACATCGTTTGGCTGAAGCTTATATTCCTTGATCGGCTTTTCCTTAATCAAGGTTCCATTGGCGCTACCTAAATCGGTCAGCACAAAGTCGCCCTTTTTATATTCGAGCTTTGCGTGCTGGCGACTTACGGATTGGTGCGGCAATTTCAGGTCAACCGAAGCACCTCGTCCCATCACAATCGAAGGCTTACTTACATCGAAGATACGAGAGGGGTAACGAACCTGTTGCACCACAAACAAAGCAGAGAAACCAGGCCCCGCATCTGCCACCACCGCAGGCGCCGCTAAAACAGGAGGAGGCGCGGACACAGGTGGTCCATCGGGAGTGTCTCCACCTAATACTTGAGGCGGAACAATTTGAGTGGGCGCAGGTAAAACCTCAGGCGGCGGTGCCTCGTCGACTTGAATTGCTCTCTGCGTTGCCACGAAGATAATTTTCTCGCGTAAAAAGTCTGCTGCGCAGGGCTTTAATATAAAATCGTCGATGCCAAGCTTCATAAATTCTTTAATTTTTCGAGACCGTGACTCCCCGGTATATAGAATGACCGGTGTTTCGACCTCGCGGCTTCTCGCCGCTCTTAGCAATTCGATTCCATTAAGCCGTGGCATATCAATATCGAGGATGATCAAGTCAAACTTACAGGAAGCTATATACTCGAGAGCTTCAACTCCATCGGCCGCCCCATAGAACTCGAAACCGTCCGGCATCAACTTCTCGATGACCCCGCGAATATGCTTACTATCGTCAACACATAAGACTCGACGAAATACTGCCCCGCTTGTACCCATAGGGGAAAAGCTATCAACCTTATCTCTCCAAGGCAAAGCCGGCAGTCCTTAGCCGACTAATTATCGAAGCCACTGGCTCCCGAAAAAAGACGTTGAGCCGCAAACAAAATCAAGGCGACTAAACTTTTTCCGTAACTTCTGAGGAGCCCAACCGTTCTATGATTGAGGCCGGTGACATTCA
This sequence comes from Deltaproteobacteria bacterium, assembly GCA_018668695.1. Taxonomy (NCBI): domain Bacteria; kingdom Pseudomonadati; phylum Myxococcota; class Myxococcia; species Deltaproteobacteria bacterium. The sequence continues at coordinate 14,374 of JABJBS010000120.1, read as the reverse complement.
TCACTCAGCCTCACGAGAAACATCGCCGATGGCTTGAGGTTCTGGGTCGACTACTGGGCCATTCGCTTCAGCTTCCCTTCGAACCACCGGCGGTGTTTTTCATACCCTTTCGCCACCAATAGCCTTTGAGTAGAACCGTCATGCCACCTAACTTCTCCAATCCTATCCATAAGCATGTTTCTCAAAATGACAAAGAACCTTGCTTAGACGCGCCGCGGCACCGACATGTAGGACAAAATCCTACCACCCTAAGGACGATCTATTTCGATGTAATAACCACGCTACGAAGGGTCTCAAGACCTTTGTATAGACATATTTTCCTATTTAATTTTACAAGTATCGAGGGATCGAGCATCGCGAACGAAAAAAGTATTTCTCACTATTGCTACACGCGATCTCGGTGCTAAGGTACCACCGTACATGCGAAGTTACCCTCCCAAGTAACGCATAAAAAAAACCTACCTCTCTGCGCTCTATGCGCGGGAAACGGTACGACTGTCTTATGAAAATAGGACACGCCCATAGGAGAACCGTATGCAGGAGTGCCCCCTGTGCGATGCCAAGTTTCCTCAGGAAGCTACTTTTTGTTGGTTTGACGGCAGTAAACTAGCCGGCCCTGACGCCCAATCAGGTCAAGAACCCGCAACCAACTCTGACCATGTCGACCCGCAGGATACAGCCTCCGACTCCGATACCTCCCAAGAGATAGAGAGTGATCCCGAAGTATTGCGAGCAAAAGAGCAAGCAAACAATGCGCGCTTAGCCGCCGAAGAAGCCATGCGAGCGGCAGAGCAAGCGGACCGAGCTGCTCAGGAAGCCGCCAAGAGAGCTAGAGCACGTGCTGAAGAAAAAGCAGCTGCCGCACAAGCGATGCTCGAAGAAGCTAGAGCACAAGCTGAAGAAAGACTCGAAGAAGCAAGACGGGTCGAGCAAGAACGCCAGGAGCTGGAAGCTGAAGTTGCCGTAGCTAAGGAGGCAGAGCTACAGGCCAAGCAAGAAGCCGAAGAAGCCGAAAAAGCCAAACTGACTGAAGAACTTGCTGCCAAAGAAGCAAAAGAGCGCGCACAAGAAGCGGTCGAAGCAGCCGCCGCTGCCAAAGCGGCCGAAGAGCAAGCAGTCGAAGCAGCAAAGGCCGCCGCCGAGATGGCTCGCAAAGCCGAAGAAATGGTTCTTGCGGTGCAGCAAGAAGCCCAAAAGGCGCAAGAGGCCGAAGAAAAAGCAAAGCAAGCTGAAGAAGCTGCACGTGAAAAAGTAGCTCACGAATGCCAAACCACTCAGGTTCTTCAACAAGCAGCACTCGAGAAAGCAATTGCCGAGCGAGAAGCCAAGCAAGCAGCAGAACAAGCACTCGCTGCTGTAGAAGACAGCGGAGTTCAACCTCTTAAGGTCAGTGAGCCTGAAGAAGCAAAAGCAGCTGAAGAAGCAAAAGCAGCTGAAGAAACAAAAGCAGCTGAAGAAACAAAAGCAGCTGAAGAAACAAAAGCAGCTGAAGAAACAAAAGCAGCTGAAGAAACAAAAGCAGCTGAAGAAGCAAAAGCAGCTGAAGAAGCAAAAGCAGCTGAAGAAGTAAAAGCAGCTGAAGAAGTAAAAGCAGCTGAAGAAGTAAAAGCAGCTGAAAAAGTAAAAGCAGCTGAAGAAGCAAAAGCAGCTGAAGAAGTAAAAGCAGCTGAAGAAGTAAAAGCAGCTGAAGACTCCGCACCACAAACTTCCCTGCACCGCCCGGCTAAAGACTGGGAAGGACAAACGCTTCGCCAATACAGCATTCTTAAGTATCTCGGTACGGGTTCACAAGGAGATGTGTTTCTTGCCAAACACACAACCACCGGTGAGCGAGTTGCACTGAAAATCTTAAACGAAAAAACCTGTGAGGAACCCAAGCGCGTTGCAAAGTTCTTTGAGATTCTTGAAAAAGCGAGCGCGCTGGCTCACCCCGGCCTGATCAATATTCGAGAAACAGTTCATGAACTTGATGCTCCATCATTTTACACGATGGATGCTCTCAACGGCGCAACTCTTTCCAGCTACCGTCCCAAGAGCCTGGATGTGTCTTTGGAAATAGCCAGCCAACTCGGTAAAGCCATTGCCAAAGCCCATGAGAATGAAATCATTCATGGTCAACTCAACATGGATAACGTGTATCTCTTGGCTAACTCCCAAGGAAAGCGCCGGGTAAGTATTCTCGATTTTGGTGCTTACGAACTGCACAGTGAAACCTCTGAACTCACCGTCAATGACGACCTGCAGAGTCTTGGAGCCATCTTGGAGCCCATCTTTGCTCCTTTTGATGATAAGCCTTCTGAACTGACCCGTGTCATCGAAATTTGTCTCGCGCCCGGCGAACAAGAAAAACCAAAAAATGCCGATGATATCGCCAAAACACTCCAGTGGATCACAAAGCAACGCCCGTCTCAAAAGCGAGCAGAACCTGTAGCTGCACCCGTAAACGAAGAGCCATTATTCGACGGCAATGACGACGATGATGACTTCGAAATCCTTCAATGGAAACGAAAAAGCTCAGCCCGTAAGCGTAAGATTATCGGATCCATTTTAGGCGCCTGTGTTGCAGTTGCAGCCATCGCCTACGGCACTCAGATGCGTTGGGATGAGGCTCTAGACAACTTAACAACAGGGCTTAACCCGGTAAGCGTTCAAGAGCAGTCATCTCAGGACAAACCTCAAGCGCAAGCTGCTCCCGCGGCCATGAAAGCAGAAAAAAAGAGCCGAGTGGAGACTTCCAGCCTTCAGCCTCGGAAAAAGAGAGCTCCCAAAAAAGCAAAGGCGGCTAAAACATCCAAAGCTATCAAACAAAAAATAGCTCGGCTTGCGGCTCCTGTTCCACCCAAAAAGGAAACAGTAACCAAAGCCGCCCCGGTAGCTCCTGCTATGAACACCATTAAACCACCAAGCCCACCTCCAGCACCCCTCCTGGTTGAATTTCAATCCAACCCTGTGGGAGCTAGAGTACGCCGTGTGGCAGATAAAAAAGTTGTTGGCGTAACACCATTTACTTTGCAGCTCCCGAGTAATGCGTCGCCGGAAGCATATGAGTTCAGCCTGCCTGGCTACGGTTCAGTTTCGCAGTCGTGGAACCCAAAAACCTCGAGCCGCGTTCTAGCCACGCTAAAAGTTCAGGCCAAAAAGGCTGAAGCAAAGCCCGCAGCTTCACCCAAGCCAAAAGCAACCGTCACGCCAGCCCCGGCCGCTGACGCCAATACCCATGAGGACCTTGTAGATCCTTTCGCCCAAGAAGAAGGTTGATTCAAACGTGAAATCCAAAAATAAGTTTGCGCAATTCATCGCTATGCTCGTGGCCGTTGCCTTGGTTGGCACCCACGCGGATATGGCTCTGGCTGCCGACGTTAATGTCGCTCGTGCCAAGAAGCATTTTAAACAAGGCCAAGTTCACTACGCCAATGGTGAACACGGAAAAGCGTTGGAGCAGTTTGAGGCGGCCTACAGTTACAAGGAGCTTTCTGGCTTTTTGTTCAATATGGGCCAATGTCATATGGAGCTGAAGCAGTTCGATATGGCACTCAAGCGTTACAACCAGTACCTCAGAGAAAGTCCAAAGGCCCGTAACCGGGATAAAGTTGAAGACCTAATACGTACTGCCACAGCAGCTAATGTTGTAGCTGCGAAGAAAGTCATTGCGAGTAAGCCTCCTCAGAAGGCAGCTCCCGTAAAGACCAAGCCTGCCGTGGCCAAAAAATCAACAACTCAAGTAAAGCCAACCCTTGCGAACGCGAAGGTTGCGAAACAGCCACAAGGTCCCACGATTAAAGTTATTCAGGCATCGCCTGTTGATGAGCTGCCTTTGGCTCCCCTCGTTGTCCCTATTCAAGATCCTGCACTTAGTGCGCTCACCCCTTCATCGGACTTGGTGAAAACCATGGTTGAGCAACCCGACTCTATTTATGAGTCATGGTGGTTTTGGAGTATTGCCACATCTGTAGTTGCCGCAAGCATCTCAGCTGTTGTTCTGACTCAAAGCGGCCCCACGCAACAAATGGTTGCACCTTCAGGAACTCTTGGAACCATCGACCGGAGATAGAACATATGAGAAATTTACTGCTCGGCGCCCTCACGCCTTTGCTGCTCTTGGGTTGCGACTCAATTCAATACGTTGTTCAAGAAAATGTAACTGGGCTCAATGTAACAGTTACCTTCGAAACAGAACTCGCCCTCGACCAACTTCAGGTGATGGGTCAAACCATCAACGGTAACCCAGCTTTCGAACCAGCCCTCCTTCCGGAGGAGGCACAAGAAATTGAAGGTTCCCAGCAAACCTTCACCATCTTGGTTCCAAGTAGCATGGGTGAATCTCCTCTTCGCATTACCATCCTTGGTTATTCCGGCGGCGCTCCAGTTGCTGCAGGGTTTGCGGAGACCGTTCTCAAGGCCGAACAACTGGTTGATGTTCAGGTGCAACTCAATGCCGAAACACTTTGTGTGACCAATGACGACGATGGTGAGTTAACCGTTGGAACCGACCTAGACGCTGACGGCATCTGCGATGCTGACGACGATTGTGTCGACCTTGATGGCGATGGGTTTGGCGGCGTGGGATTTAGCACCTCGGGCTGTGAATACACTGGCACTGACCGGGACGATACCAATCATCAAATTTGTGCCGATACCGACGGTGACAGTTGCGACGACTGTACCCGTGGTAATTACGACCCAACGCGAGATGGTCCAGATGGAGACAAAGATGGTATTTGCGATGGCGGCGATAGCTGTACCGATGCAGATGAAGACGGTTTTGGGACAGGCACTCTTGAAAATCAATCTTGTGAGCATCAAGAAACAGATCTTAACGATCAGAACCCCAATATCTGCGCAGATATCGATAGCGATGGATGTGATGACTGCAGCGGTGGAACCTGGGCACCAGGCGAAGATGGTTCGGATCAAGACGAAGACGGCCGATGTGACAGTGGAGACACGTGTACGGACTTCGATGGGGACGGCGTAGGCATAGAAGGGCTGAGTACCGCTGATTGTCTCACTGACCAATTTGACTCAGATGATAACAACTCTACAGTTTGTATCGACCTCGACGGCGATACTTGCAACGACTGCAGCACCGGAATATTCGCTCCCAGCAACGACGGCTCCGATTTGGATGCAGACGGTATTTGCGACGCGGGTGACACATGCACAGATGTCGATGGCGATGGCCTCGGTGATGGTAACTTAGACCAATCTGGCTGCCCCTCTCCCCTTAGCGATAGCAACGACACAGACCGCTACCAGTGTAATGACTCAGATGGAGACGGCTGCGACGATTGCTCTTCGGGAACGTTCAACATCCTCGACGATGGTACGGACAGCGATGGCGATTCTATCTGTGACTTTGGTGACACCTGCACCGACGCTGATGGTGATGGATTTGGAACGGGCACTCTCGGCAATAGCGGCTGCTTGAGACCAGAGACCGATCTAAACGACAACAGCCTATTGAGCTGCATCGATACTGACGGCGACACGTGTGATGACTGCAGTGAAGGTTCATGGAACCCGGCCCAAGATGGCCTCGATGAAGACTTAGACGGAGTATGTAACCTGACTGATACCTGTACAGATTTCGACAGCGACGGCCTCGGTACAGGTACCCTCGGCAATGTAGGCTGCGCGGCAGATTACGTCGACTCAGATGATAACAACTCACGGGTCTGCTCTGACTCTGACTCCGATACCTGTGATGACTGCATAAATGGTTTTTACGCTCCCGGTAACGATGGCCAAGACCTCGACACAGATGGGATTTGCGACCTTGGAGACTTTTGCGTTGATGTTGACCAAGACGGCTTTGGCAACGGCTCAGGAGGTAACCTGGAATGTGAGCAAACGCTTACAGATGTAGCGGACCTGGATGCAAATCGTTGTGTTGATCTCGACACAGATGGATGTGACGACTGCCGATACGGTGAATTTAGCCCAACAAACGACGGCCCTGATGCCGACAACGATGGGGTATGCGACGATAATGACACCTGTGTTGATGCCGATGGAGATGGATTAGGCACTGGGGTCAACGGCAACAATTCGTGTGATTGGCCACAGACCGACTTCAACGATTCCAACTCAAGCAGCTGCGCCGATCTCGATAACGATAATTGCGATGATTGCAGCCAAGGCAGCTTCAATCTAAACAACGATGGCTTGGATCGAGACAGTGATGGCATATGCGACCTCGGCGATACATGCACCGATGCGGACGGCGATGGTATCGGCATTGGAACTCTAGGAAACAGTGGTTGTGATTACCCCATCACAGATCTCAACGATAACAACATTTATGCCTGCAATGACGTAGATGGTGATTCCTGTGACGACTGTACAAACGGTACCTATTCAATCTGGAGCGACGGGCCTGATGGAGACCATGATGGCATTTGCGATCAAGGCGATACATGTACCGATGTTGATGGCGACGGATTAGGCAACGGTTCAGGAAACAATACTGGCTGCATCACAAGCGTAACGGACAGTGATGATTTTAATAATCTTGAATGCGCCGATACCGACGACGATAGCTGCAACGATTGTTCCGGCGGCCTCTTTAATCCGATGCAAGACGGTCCTGATGGAGACAACGACGGTATCTGTGATGATGGCGACACATGCTGGGATCAAGATAATGACGGATTTTGCGGGGACGCCGATTGCGATGAAAGCAACCCATACTGTAATGCAGATTGTACCGACGCTGACGGAGACGGCTACTGCGGCACGTACGATTGCATGCCGAATATATTCTCCTGCAACGCAGATTGTGTGACCAACACCGATGGTGACTATGAGGACGTTAGCATGATTGACTGCATGGAAATTCATTGCGGCTCCGACCCAGCCAACCCGGAATCAAGCTGCTCTATTCCAACGACACTTGACGACCTCATTGATACCATCAACCGCGCCGGACCTGGCGATACGCACGTTATCATCGGGGATCTCGTCGTTGACGAAAATCTACCTTCCATTAATTCAGAAGGAACGATGAGCTTCACTCAGGCAGAAGGAACGACCATTACCTTAAGCGCTAATAAGCTCTTCGAAACCGAATCCGATGGGCACACATTTTCCGATTTGAATATCATCGTCACCAACAACGCGGACCGCGTGATCGAACTTGAGTCGGATGATAACCAAGCCCTAAATATCACCATCACGGGAGAGCCGGGTTTCGAGCCTGAGCGCGCAATCATTGTGGAGGGCGACAACAACCTCGTTCAAGATTCAACCGTTAGTGGTTTTGAAGACCGCGGCATCGCAGTGACCGGCGGCGGTAGCTACGACAACATCATTCGCAACAACGTTGTACGCGGTGGCAGTGAAAGTTGGTCTGAAAGCCGAGGCGGGATTTATATTCAAGATGCACGTAATACGCTCATCGTCGGTAATGTGATTGCTCAGAACGAGGGCATAGGATTGGTGCTTCGCAGGGCTCGCGGCGCCTACATCGTCCATAACACCATGGGCGAGAACCTCGTTGGTCTTGCATTTATGGGCAACGGAAACCGTCCATCAGAAGATATCTGCGCAACCAATAACTCCATCACAGAAAGTGGCTGGTCGGCCATCGCCGCACCGTCTGGAGTCGAATGGACAAGCCATGAGTACTGCTCGTTTACCAACAATGATGCTTCTAATATGTCGGTCGCCGGTGGAAACAACAGTTTTAATAATGCGAGCGATTGCAGCAGCTACAGCTGTTTCAACTGCAACTGCCTCCCCGACGAATTCTTCGAATTCTCCTACGATCCCAAATATCAAACTACCCAAATTGAAGATTCACGTTTCTATTGTTTAGGAGAAAGTAACTTAGTGGACCAGTCCTTAACGACTATCCATGATCTTAATAGCTCACAACCCGGTCTCTACAACGGCAACGCGCCTGATGTAGGAGGTCGAGAATCAGGAACTGCCGACTGTGAGTAGTGCAATATCAATAACAACACCGCATCTTGAAGTGTCTAAACAACGTTCAAGAGAGCGATACGCTCAAAGTAACCCAGTAAGCCGTAAACATGGAGCAGGATTCATGGCAGAACAAATAGGCGCACCACGCTACCAGATCACCAAGTTAACCGTCATCTATGACACCGGAGATAGTTTTTGGACGGCGCCCGTATTGGACGCTTCAGAAACCGGCCTCTTCGCTGAAACGGCACATCAACTAAGCCCTGGCACCAATGTCTCGGTGATGTTTAGCAGTGACCACAGCAGCGAATCGGAAACTCCCCTGCCTATCGGCATTGAAGCAAAAGTGGTTCGGGTCAACGAATACGACTTAGAGCAGCACTGGGACAGAACACCGGGGCTCGCTTTCCATTGGCAAAACATTGGCCACGACGCCACCCAACTTGTTCGTTCTTTTCTTAACGAACACGGTGTTCTTATCCGTAGCTAAATCACTGGTTTAAACAAGAGTGTGTATAGCGGCGAAAGACCGCGCCCATTCCACCACTGCCCAAGCGACCGGACTCTTCAACGATATTCGATGAATCTCGCTTGAGACGAAGGAATAGGCTTGGGTCTGCAAACGACCCATTGCCGACCTCGGTTAACACGCCGCCGATGCCACGCACTCGATAGGAATAATCATCCTCTTCAATGTCACCCAGCTCTAATTGGGTCACCCGGGTTAAGCGCTGAGTGATCCAACTCTCATCTGCGATATTCATCTTTTCACGCAGTCGCTCCCGCATATGACCATCAACCGAGTAAGTATCTCGAAACAAACCCGTCAAAGGCAGACCCTCATCCCCGGTATCCTCTGAGTTCCAAAACAGTCCATAAATGGCATGCTCGTTAACGCGGCCCTCGGTATCATAGGTCCAGGTCGTCTGGTTGGTCGTCACGCCAGCGTCTTCGGCAGAGCGCTCAATCAGCATCTTACTTTCATCGTAGACAAAGCTTAAGCGCTGATTTTCAAACTGAACCATGTCACCCGAATTCGATTCAGCAGTGACCGAATCTTCAGTCATCAAGTCGTCTTCGAAGGCCCGTCTACGGGTAACCACTGCCGAGGATATTGCCTCACCCCAAACCGCCTCTGACTCGACCGTCTCTTCAATCATTTTACCTTGGGCATTGTAGATGATGGTTGTTGCAACTTGAGTTGCTTCCATCATTTGAGCCGACTCATAGCTTGTTGCAATGCCGCCGTGTCCCATCCACGAATAGTCTCCGTAGCTAAAACCGAAACCGTCGTATCCATAACCAAAACCAATGCTGCTGGGAACTTCTTCACGCTTCCAACCCAGGACATAAACCTCGTCACTCTCTGGATACCCGTGCCATAAAGACGTAGGAACCAGATCACAGCCCCCTCGGCCTTTTCTCATACTCGCATCATCCCAGTGTGAGCTGTAACCGTCGCGGATCTGAGGCAGAAATGAGTCGGCGCCTTCATAATACACCTCACCTTCCATCGCAGAGCTTCGGCTTACCAAACGACCATCTTCAAAATTCCACGACTGGGCTAAGAAACGCAGCCCATCTTTAGAACGCTCTGTACCGACCACCTGGCCTTCTTCGCCGTATTCGAATGCAGCTGCGTAAAGAGCTTGGCCTGCACGCTGGTAAGTTGACTCAACCATCCGCCCATCAGCATCGTAACTCCAGGTTCTTGTCCGCGTTGCGGAGTTCCCGTTTCCAACATGCTCCACGGTTTGCTGAGCGATAAGGCGACCTTCTGCGTAGGTATTCACCACTTCTTGCCGAAGAGTTACCTGAAAGTACGTTCGTTCGAGGAGGATATTACCTGTGGAGTCGTAGGTGCGTTCAATCCGGGAAGTGGCGGTTGAGCCATTACGGATATAATCCACTTCAACATCCCATTCACTTTTGCCGTCGTTATCAACTTCCCACACCCTTAAATTCCCAAGGGCCAAATCCGGATTGAAATACCAACCGAAATCCTCTTGCTCAATTTGCCATCCAAGAATCAGCACGCCTTTGTATTGCCGACAACGGTTCTCGCCGTCACAATTCCATTCTGTGTCGGCCGGACTTGGTGCTTGAGCCGCCGTCCACTCTTCACTTCCCTCAACATTTTCGAGAGAAGACTCGAGGTAACATCCCTCTTCTCGCGCGCTCTTAAATAACGTCCATAGCTTTGCGAGCTCCATGCCGTCTTCTCGAACCGGTTCGGGAGCACAGAGGCTGCCTTCTAGGTTGGGTTCACTGGGATCAGGATCAGAGGGGTCCGGGTCGGATGCATCAGGACTTGTGGGGTCCGAATCAGAGGGATCTGAGTCCGTAGGGTCGCCCGGCTCTGTGCCGCCTGGATCTGATTCGTCTACTGCAGAGGGGTCATCCACAATCTCTTCATCTGGCGCAGTCGGTTCATTGGAATCTGAGCTTCCTTCCCCACATCCCACCATCGCTGTGAGTAAAAGGGTCAGCCAAAACCCACTTTTAAACTTATCTATGTTCATGTTTTTCCACTCTTCTCATTAATTGCATCGTCTTCGATGCGCGGCATTCTCAGATAAGACGACAAGTATTCATAAAGTTTAATCAACATATTCATGTCATCGGTATAAACCCTCTGAACATAATCGGCCTCTAACTCGACAAGACCTGGTCTCAAAGAGTAGAAATCCTCATGAGTGTTTTGGTTCAGGTCTTTCTCGTATTTATCGCCATCGCCACATCGGTTCTTTCCGGAACAATCGGTATGGGCGGTGGGATTGTCTTGCTTTCCATCATGACACTCTTCATGCCCCTGGTACACATCATACCAGTCCATGGCGTGGTTCAACTGGTGAGCAACACATCCAGGTTTTACCTCCTGCGCGAGCATATCAAGCGGCCCGCGGTCTTCTATTTCGCACTTGGGTTACCATTTGGCGGGCTGCCTGCCTTCTTCGTCCTCAAAGAGGTGGAGAGCAAAACACCATTTTTCGCCCTCATCATTCTCCTCATTCTCTACGCCCTCTTTAAGCCCAAGAAACTACCGGCCCTGAAAATACCGATGTGGGGATTTCTCGGCGTGGGAGCGGCGGTCGGGTTCCTATCACCCTTGGTGGGCGCAACCGGCCCCTTTATTGCTCCATTTTTTCTAAGAGACGATTTTACGAAGGAGAACATCGTAGCCACCAAGGCCACGGTCCAATCACTCGGACACCTCCTAAAATTCCCCATCTTTTTTGGTCTAGGATTCGATTACCTAGCCTTCTTACCGCTTATTTTAGGGATGACCGTCGCCGCTATGGTGGGTACAAAGCTTGGAATCGGCGTACTGAAAAAAATCAACCCACGCATTTTTACACTGCTTTTTAAGGCAGCCCTCGGCATCGCAGCATTACGCTTAATCTGGAAGATGATCCACTAAGCTAACCGTGGTATAAAAAAGCCGTGGGTGAGAAGTTATCAACCTTAGCGAGCTACATTCCGGCAGTCGTTGTTCGGCAATGCGTAGAAGCGCCGAATCCTTTATCGGCTCCCGTCCTGACAACCGCAGACGCAGGCAGTCTCTTTCTCGATATTTCCGGCTTTACACCTCTTGCCGAATCTTTGGCCAAACTCGGGGCTGAAGGCAGCGAAAAACTCACCAGTCTTCTCAATGGATATTTTGGTCGCCTCATCAGAATTGTACACGACCATAAAGGAGAGGTGGTCAGCTTTGCTGGTGATGCTTTTGTAGCCATATGGCCGAGACCCCTGGCCGGTAGCTCTGCAACTCAAATCTTGCACCGCGTTTTAAGCGCAGCCGTTGAGATGCAACACGCACAGCCCGAACTCCAAGATGCCCTCGACGTATCATTGGCTTTCAAACTCGGCGTGGGGGTTGGAAAATTCGAAATGCTGCATCTTGGCGGTGTCCAAGATAGCTGGGCTCCACTGGGACGAGGAAGTGCTGTTGAGCGTGCCATTGCATCAGAAGGCTTTGCCGAGCCCGGTGACATCATCATTGCACCTGAGGCGTGGCGCTATCTCTCTAAACTGGGCGAAGGGAAAACCGTAAGCAAAGAGGGGCACATCAAGCTCAAGAGCGATTGCGAAATCCTGGAACCAGAACCCATCCCCTCACCAAAACTTCAAAGAGCCATCGAGAAGCGTCTGGTTTCGTATGTACTACCATCGGTTCGTCAACGATTGGCCGCCGGTCATGCCGGTTGGCTCGGAGAACTGCGACGGGTCACCGTTCTCTTTGGAAATCTCAAAGGGCTCACACCCAAAACACCACTCGAAAAAGTCCACGAGATTGTTGGCCTCGTCCAACAAGAAATTCTCAACGTGGAAGGCTCCATCAATAAGCTTAGTGTCGATGAAAAAGGTGTCTCTCTTTTAGCTGTCTTCGGACTCCCACCTATTTCTCACGAAAAAGAAGCCGACCGTGCCATCGCTGCTGCCATGGGCATCGAAACGGCTTTACGTGCACATGATGTCACCACTTCGATCGGTGTAACTACAGGACGAGCATTCTGCGGACCCGTTGGAAGTGATTTGCGACGCGAGTACACTGTAATTGGAGACGTAGTAAACCTTGCCGCGCGACTCATGCAAGCAGCCGCGGGTAGCATTCTCGTTGACCAAGACAGCAAGAAGGAATGCGGAGAGGCTTTCGAATTCGACGAACTCGAGCCTATCCAAGTCAAAGGTAAAACATCGCTCATTCCTGTGGCGAGACCAAAATTAAAAGCTGCAGCGCCTACCCAGAAAGAAGCCGTTACCCAATCACACCCCATGATTGGACGGCACCGAGAGTTCAGAGCCCTAAGAGAGGCCTGGAAACACATCAATGACGCAAATGCTTGCCACGTCTATACGGTGCTGGGCGAAGCTGGCCAAGGAAAGACCTCTCTGATTCAAGCCATGGCCGCCGATTTTAAAGCGCCTACAAATCTTCTTGCTATCAGTCATGCCAGCAGCCTTGAAAGTAAAACCCCCTACCTTGTTTGGCGAAATCTCCTTTGGAAAATATTAGCGCCAGAGGCCAGTGATACGACAGAATTAAAGACCACACTCGAAATCCTAGCCAGCGACAGTGCTTTAGGATCCCATCAATTGGCGCTCCTAAACGATATTATCAAAATAGGATTCCCAGAGACCGAGGTCAGTCAGACTTTCTCTAAGTCTGAACGCCAAAAAAGACTCAGTGATGCCGTCGTTACTCTTTTGGAGCATCAAGCGGGTCAAAAATCGATTCTCCTGGCCTTCGAAGATGCCCAATGGATGGATGACAAATCATGGTCCCTACTGGATCTTGTGGCACCGAGACTCCAATCCACCCTATTCATCATCTCGCTACGCGAAAACGCTATCACTGAGAACGGTCGCGAATCCACAACCTTCAAAAACGCCAAAGACATCAACTTACCTCCAATGTCTAAGGGTGAAATTTCAGAGCTTATAAAAAGCCTCACACAGCAAGCAGCCGTGTCCACCCCTCTTTCAGATCTCGTCAGTCAGAAAAGCGGGGGCAGTCCCTACCTGGCAACCGAAATGGTTCGAACCCTTCAAGAAGAAAATCTTCTTGTTGTCGACAGCGACCAGCTCAAAATCAAGCCCGGCACCGATACGGAGCACATCGCGTTCCCCACTACAATCGAAGGTTTCGTCAATTCCCGGATAGATAAACTTCCGCCTCGAGAACAACTCCTGCTCAAAGTAGCCAGTGTCCTTGGAGACTCTTTTCATCAGGACATCATTAAGGAAATCTATCCTGTTGCGAAAGAGCGGCCTCAGGTGCGTTTCCTGCTCGAAAAGCTGGTGACACGAGGATTTCTCAAACACCATTCGGAACGCGTTCAGGCACTTTTTCATTTCGAGCAATCAACGATCCTCGAAGTCGCTTACGAGAATATGCTCTTTGAGAAACGTAGACAGATCCACAAGGCCAGTGCCAAGTGGTACGAAGCTCATAAAAGCAATGAGTTTCAAAACTACCTACCTCTCATCGCTCACCACTGGGAAGCAGCAGGTCATCCCGGCAAAGCACTCAAGTATCTTGAAAAAGCATCCATCGATGCCGCGGGTTCTTCTAACCATTCAGATGTTATCCGCCATGCCACGCAAGGGCTTTTAGTCGCTGAAAGGGGTGAGGCTGACAATGAATTCAAGCTTACGCCAACCCGAGCATTACGGCTGCACCGCTTACTCGCCGATGCGCACTTTGCCCAAGGCGATATAGCAACAAGCCAAGAACACGCATTATCAGCCTTAGATTCACTCGGCCTTAAGCCGTCCAATACATCTCATGCTCTCGGTGGTCTTCAAAACTTTGTCCAAACCTCTCTTGCATCGAGGGGGCACGGTAAAACGAAAGAAGCGATCCTAGCAGAAGCCAGCCGTGCCGCCAGCCGTCTTGCCATGTGTTATATGAGCGAACAAAATGAAAAGGCGATGCGCGCCGCCG
>JABJBS010000119.1 GCA_018668695.1 Deltaproteobacteria bacterium | reverse complement strand
GATGAATACCCTCAGGCAGGTCAGCCAGGCGTTCTTCATTCATGTCCCCAACGACAACCGTCGCTCCAGCTTCATGTAATCGCTTGGCAAAGTGAGCACCCATACCCGCAGCCCCGCCGGTTACGATTATTTTTAGCGTATTTAACTTCATCGTTGCTCCTTCATGTCGTGCTTTGTGGGCACCATAGTCATCAGCGCTTGGTAAAACAATCCGTGAACCAAGCTCGCTCATACGTTAAGGTTTAAAGAACTCACTGGGGGGTCCAAGATGGCACAATCCGGCATCTATGAGGCTGCATTTCACAATGGAACCTACTTTGTTAAATTATCGGGGCACCTAAGTTTTAACTACAGTGCTTCCTTCTCAGATCTCGTAAAAAAGATTTGTGAAACCGATAATCTTCAAGGTGTCTTGGTAGATCTTCGCGAAGCCAAAATGATTGATAGTACGCATATCGGTCTGGTCGCACGGCTTGCTCTGGAAACCCAGAAAAAAACGGGTCAACAGATTACCATCGTAAGCTCGGTTCGAGATGTGACCCAGTCATTGAAAAACACCGGGCTCCAACATCTCGCGGTGCTCCTCGATGCCCCCACGGGTGAGATGCCTCCGCCAGACAGTATACAAGCATTGCCCGAATCCAAGCGAAACATTGCAGAGATTATACTCGAAGCCCACAAGACCCTTCTTGAGATCCACGATGATAACAAAACCATCTATCAAGACATTGTGGAGATGCTAGAAGCATCTATGAACGAGAAATAGGGACCCTAGAGTTCGCCCCGCGGCACATAATGAAACTGAACATTTACTTCGATAGCATCTGAAATACTATTCGATACCGGGCAGTTTACGGCAGCCTTCTCTAGAGACGCTCTGTCTTCCGCAGCCACATCATCGGGAACCCAAATCTCAACGGGTAACTTACAAATCCTACGCGGTGCCTCTGCACTCATGTGCTTTTCAATGCGGTAACGGACACCGTCGAGGTTGTATTCACGGCTACGTGCCCAAAGAGCCATAATCGTGGTCATGCAAGCGCCAAGTGACGTTGCCATCAGGTCTGTTGGTGAAAAATGCTCACCCGTGCCCCCATTATCTTTGGGAGCGGTCGTTCGGATGCTGTCTTCGCTTGGCCCGTGGGTATGTCCAGCAGTTACACCGTCTTGAAGCTGACCAACAATCTCTACGCTCATATGAATCTCCGTGAAAATCTTTTAGCAAGCACTACCACTTTGTGAAGCTGTAGCAAAGGGCTCACATAGCGTTTGCCATTGAAGAGTCACTGCCTTATGTGTTGCCTATGGATTACATGAAGCAAGCTTTGGGTTTAGTACTGAAATCAAAGGTTTTAACCTTCACCTCGGTAGCTTTCTTGGTCGTTGGCGTGCTCGTCGGCATCCTCTATTTACCAAACGAATGGGACCTATGGGTCCGCATAACCCTCGGTTTTGTGGGCGGCCTGATGTCCACTCTCTACGCCGTGGGCAACCATGTACTGATGGAGATGGATGACAGCATCCATGATGTTGTTCGGGAGCGCGATGCTCAAGAGACCAAACCCTCCGGTGAAGCTGCCGAACCTCTTCAAAATGACCCCGAACAATAACACCGTTTTGGTCGCCTCAATATAGCACCCTATCGTCTCTTCAATCACCGACACTTCGGCATTCCAAAAATCCAGACGGCAACGATTAACAGAGAATCCCGTAAGGCCGGATGCCTACCCTAAGGCTCGTCAACGTTTGCCCTATTCGAGACATCGAGTGGCTAGCCTTTAAACAATATTTTTAATTAGAGGACATAAATGTATATTCCTAAAACGCAAGAACTCCATTCCACGTACTTAGGCCCCCCAGAGTTCTAATATTCCACGTTTTTGTACGAGATTAATTTCAGTTGCAAAATAGTAATTCAGTTGGCAGGAAGTTCATCGAGGATACACCTCCTCCGCATGAATGGAGAAGAAAATATGATGACAGATCTCCTCGCTGCTCGGCTCACGATGGCTCTTTCGCTCGGCTTTCATATAATCTTAGCTGCCATTGGGATGATTATGCCTTTTCTCATGGCCATCGCACATGACCGTTGGCTTCGCACCCAGGATGAAGATGCCTACCGTCTAACGCGCCTTTGGACCCGCGGAGTCGCCATATTTTTTGCAACAGGCGCGGTCTCGGGAACAGCACTCTCTTTTGAGCTTGGCGTGCTGTGGCCAGGCTTTATGGAGCATGCCGGTCCAATTATAGGTATGCCATTCTCACTAGAAGGCGCTGCTTTTTTCGTGGAAGCTATTGCCTTAGGAATTTACCTCTATGGCTGGGAGCGCCTCTCTCCGCGGCTCCATTGGTTTGCCGGTCTCATTGTGGGATTTGCCGGACTGGCCAGCGGTATTCTTGTAATCTCGGCCAACGGATGGATGAACAGCCCCACTGGTTTCATCTGGGAGAACGGCTCAGCTCATTCCATCGATCCCTGGAAGGCTTTCTTTAACGATGCCTGGCTCACTCAAGGCTCTCACATGCTGCTGGCTTCGTTTGAGGCGGTTGGTTTTGCAGTTGCCGGCATTCACGCATTTCTCCTGCTTCGGGGCAGTCAAGACCCTATGCACAAAGCAGCCGTCAAAATAGCGTTTTGTGTGGGCGCTATTGCTGCGATTCTACAGCCCATCAACGGGCATTGGGCAGCCCAAGATGTTGCGGTGAGGCAACCCGCAAAACTTGCGGCCATGGAGGCTCATTTCACGACAAGTCGACAAGCCGATTTATTGATTGGGGGAATCCCCGATGAAGAGAGCCAAGAAGTTCACTACGGTATTCATATCCCTGGCGGTCTTAGCTTTCTAGCGTTTAACGATTTCGACGCCGAAGTAATAGGCCTGGACCAAATCCCCAAAGACGAGTGGCCCCCAGTTTTGGTAGTTCACTTCGCATTTCAGATCATGGTTGCCATTGGCACTTTCTTAGCAATGTTTGCTTTCATTGGACTATTCGTTCTCTGGAAGAGGCCTTCCCTATTTTATCACCAGCGCTTGCTGAAGATGTTAGTCCTGAGTATTCCACTTGGATTTATCGCCATCGAGGCAGGATGGATTGTAACGGAAGTTGGCCGGCAACCGTGGATTATTTACGGTATCATGAAAACCAAGGAAGCACTCACACCTGTACCTGGGCAATTTTATCACCTTCTCTCTTTTGGACTGCTCTACACCATGATTGGTGCGAGCACCGTTTGGATGTGGTCTAGACAAGTCGCTGTGGCTCACCGTCAACTTGGCCCTTCTCCTGAGATTAAACGCTGGGCCCATGGAGATGATTCATGAGTGAAGTTGTCGTGTTTGCGTTCATGGCAGTATCTCTTGTGCTCTATGCTGTCACCGGCGGAGCCGACTTCGGTGTTGGCATTCTCGAACTCTTTGCATCAAAACAAGAGCGTCAGAAAATCCGTCAACTCGGGGAACACTCTATCGCACCGATATGGGAAGCGAATCATATTTGGTTGATTATCGCTCTGGTGATTCTATTCATCGCCTTCCCACTTTTACATGTTCGTATCACCACCTACTTGCATATTCCGCTTCTTATTATGCTGGCCGGCATCATGTTACGCGGAACCGCATTTACTTTTCGGTACTACGATATTGATAAAGACCCGGCCAGCCAAAGACTTTGGACTGTCCTTTTTCGAAGCGGTAGCGTCATTGTGCCCATGGCTTTTGGTCATTTAGTCGGCAGCCTCTCTCGCGGGAAGATTCCGCAATCTCCCGAAGACGTTTGGACCAGCTACTGGGAGCCCTGGCTCGGAGCTTTCCCTTTCACGTTAGGTTTATTTACGAGCATTCTTTTCGCGTGGATTGCATGCCTATTTCTGCTTGGTGAAGTGGCTGAAGACGAGAAGGCAATCTGGGTTAAGCGGAGCCGCTACTGGACCGTGGCCTTGATTATATGCGGAGGCGCTGTTGCATTGATGGGATGGTTAGAGGAGGTTAAATGGCTTACGGCACTTAACCGAACGCCTTT
>JABJBS010000118.1 GCA_018668695.1 Deltaproteobacteria bacterium | reverse complement strand
CTTCAGGCTCTTGCTCGAACGATGTTTATGCGTGGGGATATGTTTGGCCAGTCTCTGCCGAGACCGGGCAACCTTTTTCAGTTTCTCATGGAACAGTCTGAAGACGGATGCGTTGATGCAACAAAAGTGTTGGACGCTGTGTTACGTGGACTAGGACCGATTTGGCCTGGTCGATTGGAGCTGAGTGGTACAAATCTGGGCGATGTATGGCAGCATCGTTTACTTGGGCCTCTAGACTCTGTTGAGTCGTTCATCCCGTTTCATAAGCTTTCACAGTGGATGACCTATTCAATGGTTGAGCCGCTTGAGGCAGCTGGGTTGAAGGTTCGCGGTGCCGGTGGTCTGACCGGGCTGGCTGAATACCGCAATGGTGGGCTACTTCTCGACCTTGGTTTTATTACATTACGCGACCCTATGTGGGCATCCAAAGCTCATGCCCCAGGTGAAGAGTTGATTATTGAATGGCGTGCTTTGACTGTGCACGCACTGGACCTCATTGGGCGGAGAGTTTGCGAATTGCTCGGCAAGGCACCCGAGGATTTTCCTCTAGCTCGTGTTCTTGAAGGTGGGACTTGGCGTGCGGGTCGTAAGATTGCGGCTGAGTTACGGGCCGATGGCACACCGCCTCTTCGAATTGATAGTGACGCAACGGTTTTTTAAGGAAACACAATGGACAATAGAAAAGAAATAGACCCGAGCGCGGCGATTGACGCATGCCGGATTTTGAACCATCCCATTTTGCAACATAATCTTACAAAGTTGAGGAACAGGGAAACGAAACCGGTAGACTTTCGAAGAGTCATGGACCAGCTCAGTGCATTGCTGGCCTACGAAATCACCCGCGATATCAGTGTTTCTCAAGAACCTGTAACCACTCCACTTGAAGAGACAAAAGGCGCAGTCGTAAGCGATGACCTCGTCATTGTGAGTATTATGCGCGCCGGTAATGGAATGTTGGACGGGCTTTTGCGGATGCTGCCTTTTTCTCGAGTAGGCCATATTGGTATCTACCGAGATAAGTTCATCGGAAATACCGTGGAGTATTACTTTCGGTTACCTGATGAAGTGAAGGGCCGAAAAATCCTATTGGCGGATCCCTTGATTGCTACCGGTGACACCGCAGTGGCTTCTATCGACAGACTGAAGGAATACGGGGTTGAGAGTATTCGCTTTGTTTCACTTTTGGCATCGCCAGAAGGGTTGGCTCATCTTTACGACCATCATCCTGATGTTGAAGTGTATACCTTAAGCGTCGAGCGAGAACTCAGTTCTGATGGTTACATTCTGCCAGGGCTTGGGGATGCCGGCGACAGGCTCTACGGAACAGCGGTCTGATGTCAAAGCGCGCCTTGGTTATCGGGATTGCGGGAGGCAGCGGGGCTGGAAAGACCACGTTTTCAACGAAAATTCGACAAGCGTTGGGTACTGATACCTGTGGTTTTATAAGCCAAGACAATTATTACATCGACCAAAGTGCGCATTTCGTTGAGGACGGTGGGGCTGTTAATTTTGATGATCCCGCAGCGCTTGAATTTACTTTGTTAGAAGCGCATCTCGGCTCGTTGTGTGCTGGGTCCTCAGTTGAGATTCCGAGCTATGATTTTGCGAGTCATACAAGGGCACCTCAGACGTTTCTCATGGAGCCGTCACCTATTATTTTGGTCGATGGTACACTGATTTTATCTAAGCCAGCGGCGATTTCCTTTTTTGATATTCGAATCTTTATCGATATCGCGGAAGACATTCGGTTCGAGCGTAGGCTACGGCGCGATACCCGAGAACGTGGCCGTACGGAGGATGGTGTTCGAGCACAATGGGCGAGCCAAGTTAAGCCAATGCATGATCAATATGTTCAACCCTGCGCTGAGCTGGCAGACTACGTAATCACCGATGACGTTTCATGGAATGTTTGTTTGCGAGAGATTTTATCCCGATTGGGATAGACACTATTCGGTCGGTGCGCCGGCATCAATCCAGGCGCGGACGGCCTCAACTTTTGGTGCGCACAATGGACTTCCCGGAGGCATGATGGTCGCGGCGTTACCGTTGACGTCGGTCGCAGCCATGTTTTCGCCAACCATCTTTCGGTAGATATAGCTGTTTGCAGAATCGCCAGGAGCAATTTGCATCACGTTGGGGTCTTGCCCCGATGGTGAATCGATGGCGGCGATGATGGCGTCCATATCATGAACTGATAAACCTGCGGCCGGCGAGTCGGCATCATGGCAGGTACTGTACGCGCAGCTTTTTTCGAAGACCTGTGTCGACACACCTTGAAGAGTGGCCGGGATGGCATCAATACAAGTTCCGTCACAGTCAACTTGGTTGTCCTCACAGCTGGTGCCCGCGTCGGAACCACAGCCGGGAACAAAAGCCATGGCCAGTGCGGCTAAAGAAGCTAAGGTAACAACAAATCGATTCATCTAACCCTCCACGAGTGAGCCTGTCATAAGGATATGCACTTTGTGGGGCGCCGTTCAATAGGTGGCAAACCAGCCTCATTCTGCAGAAAAGGGGCGTACTAAGAAATAGGCAGCGATCTAAGAAGTGACCCTTAAGACTTCAGCGACCGAGGTAATGCCGGCCTTAGCCCTGATGAGGCCTGCTCTTCGAAGCGTACGAACTTTTTGAGCTCGAAGCGCTTTTTTGAGAAGTAATTCCGAAGGGTTTTGCTTAATTACTTCTTTAAGTGATTCGCTAATCGGGATGATTTCAAAAATTGCCGTCTTCCCATTGTAACCGGAACCATTACAGCTTGCACAGCCTTGTCCTTGTAGCCAACCGCCGTCGGCATCAATGGGAAAGCCAATGGCTTCTATCGTTTTGGGGCGAAGTTTTGCGGGCTTTGCACAATCTTTACAGACTTTACGAACCAGGCGCTGAACAATGATACCGGATAGGCTTTCAGAGAGCTTCACCGGGTCGAGTCCTGCTTTGAGTAACCAAAGAATACTTTCCACACCGTTGCGAGTATGGAGACAAGAAATCACGCGGTGTGCGCCTTGAAGGCAAGCCTCCATGGCAATGGTGGCTTCCACGGCATCTGTCAGTTCACCCAGAGCAATGATGTTGGGATCTTGGCGAAGGATAGCTCGCATACCGGTGGCGAAAGTAAGCCCGTCTCTAGGAGAGACTTGGGTTTGAGTAATTCCTGGAAGCATAATTTCAACAGGATCTTCGAGAGTGGCCACGCTCATGGCTTCATTCGCGCAATCTGCTGCGATGGCGTAGAGCGTTGCGGATTTCCCAGAGGCCCAAGGTCCCGCAACAAGAAGTAAGCTTCCTTCCTCTTCGATCATCTTACGAACGAGGTCGGCCTGCTTTGGACTCATGCCAATCTGCCCAAGGCTCATAACCCCATCACCATGCGAGATAGTGAGTACCTGCTTGGGGCCGTGAATTGTTGGCAGTACGGACACATGCCCCGTAACATGGCTTCCATCTTCAACTTGGTAGCGGAAGGGCCCCTCTTGCGGGTGTATCAAATCGTCCTCGTCCATGTGAGAAACACGCCGAATCAAGCGTTCGAGTTCCATGCGTTGATTGGCGGGAACGGCTTCTTGTTCGAAGAGCGCACCCATGACGCGAAACCTTACTCGGAGTTCGCTTTCAGTGGGTTCGAAATGAATGCTAGATGTATTGAGGGCGACGGCTCTGCTCAAAATATAGCGCAACAATCCCTCGGGATCCTTGGGAGGATTGCCTGAGGTTTTGGTCGGACTTTGCTCTTGGTCGTCCGAAAGTGAGGGCGCTTCTGACATTCCATTATTGTACATTATTCGGTGACCATTGCGAAACTTTAACCACCATTATTCACGTTTTACCGGTTAATCTTATAATATATGGATTGAGACAGTGTTTTTGTGTGGGTAAAGGTCGGATAAATCAAAGATTTAGACATCGTTGCTTGTACTGGCAACATCGTGGTTGATTGTCGTTGTTTCGAATTTGATGGTCCGAGAGGCTTATGAATCGTCTAGAAAAATTGCTTGAGCAGATGGTTGGAGCCATTCAAAAAGGCCGCCCGCAAATTGCTCTGAGTCTTGCCTCATCGTTCACGGATCTCCCGTGCCCGCCGTCATTACTTCATCTCAAAGGTTTGGCACATGCCATGCTGGAGGAAATATCAGAAGCATTGGTAGAGCTTGAGAAGGCTCATGATGAAGCGCCGCAGGAACTAAGCTATATAC
Organism: Deltaproteobacteria bacterium; assembly: GCA_018668695.1. NCBI lineage: Bacteria > Pseudomonadati > Myxococcota > Myxococcia > Deltaproteobacteria bacterium. The sequence goes on along the minus strand of JABJBS010000118.1, from coordinate 995 downwards.
TCGATTTCGCTAAGGTCCTGGAGCGCAGCAACGACCATACAAGGGCCGCCACTGTGTGGGAAAGAGCTCTGACTCTTTGTGATAATGATATTGGTTTGTGGCACCACCTTGCGCAGTCGCAGATTGCCTCTGAAAATTTTAGAGCTGCGGCCGATTCTTACCGCCGAGCACTCTTATTGGAGCCAGAGCATTTCTCACTCTGGTGCAACTTGGCTGGTACGCTAAAGCGTGGCGGCGAGTTTGATGAAGCGCAGCTAGCGTGGACCAAGGCAATGGCTCTTGAGCCCGAGAGTGCAATTGTTCTTGCTGGGCTTGGTAGTCTCAAAGTGGAACAGGCAGACTTTGATGCCGCACGTCATTTACTTGAAAGGGCGGTGCGTCTTGAACCAGAAGCTCTTGAACCTCGGGTGAATCTCATATTGGTCGCTATGGGGCAGGGACAACTGGCTGAGGCCAAGGGCATGTTTATGTCGCAGTCTGAGTCATGGAGAACGAGCTCAAAGGGCATAGAGGTTCATGCATCTATTTTGGATTACCAGAGCAGAGAGTCTTTGCTTAATTCGAATTTTGATGAGGCCGCTGAATTTGCACGGGAGGCTCTAGCTAAAAATCCAGAGCTGGGGAGTGCGTGGTTTAACCTAGGTCAAGTTTTGCGAGTTCATGGTGATTGGGAGGACGCGATAGAAGCATATAATCGGTCATCAGAGTGCTCTGTAGACGATATCAGCGGACAAGTCGCAGCGTGGTTAACTCTTCCTATCTTGTATAATTCTCAGGCCGAAATTGAGCAGGCTCGAGCACATTACAGTTCTGGGCTAGATGCGCTGGTAAAGGATTACAAAGTTGATGTCCTAACGGATTTAGCACCGGCACTTCAGGTCGCCTCACATCGCAGCAACTTCCAATTGGCCTATCAGCAAAAAGATGATGTGACTCTCCAGAAAAAATATGGGCAGTGGGTGAGTGATGTGTTTCTTCGACATTTTGGAGAAATG
>JABJBS010000117.1 GCA_018668695.1 Deltaproteobacteria bacterium | reverse complement strand
TCTTTTCGACCTTTGATCTATTCGCTATGGGGCATCCGCTAAACCTGCACACAGGAGTTTACGATGCGGCTAGCTCTGGCAACTTGTTCCAACCTTCCTGATTGGGAAGTCGACGACTTACCTTTTCACCAAGCAATTGTTGATGCAGGCATCGACATGGAGCGCCCCATCTGGGACGACCCGGCGGTGGATTGGAAAAGCTTCGACCTGGTTTTGATTCGTACCACTTGGGACTACCAGGAAAAGCAGCAAGACTTTAATGCTTGGGCTGAGCGTATCAGTGTAGAAACTCGTCTGGTCAATCCTGTGAATGTGGTGGTTTGGAACACGGCTAAAACCTATCTACGGGACTTAGAACGCGTGGGCGCACCTCTTACGCCTACCAAGTGGCTCGATCAGGGAACCCAGGTCGATATCCAAGCGATGATGCAAGGACTGGGCTGGACCCGAGGTTTCTTAAAACCTGTGGTCGGTGCGACGGCTCGGGAAACATTACCCTTTGATTGCAGCCCCGAAAGTCTTGAAAAAGCACAGGCTCACCTCGATAGACTCTTACCCGACGAGTCGATGATGCTGCAGCCATTTTTGGCATCGGTCATGGAAGAGGGTGAGTACTCGGCGATATTTTTTGGCGGTGAGTTCTCGCATGGCGTTCAAAAAATCCCTGTTGCGGGAGATTACCGAGTTCAAGATGACTTTGGAGCAACTGATAAACCGCACACGTTCAATGAAAGTGACTACGAAACCGTTCAACAAATTGAAAAATCATTGTTGCGATTGGTGAAGGAACGGTTTGATGGTGTTGCCCTTACTTATGCTCGGGTCGATATGATTCGTGATGCAGAGGGTAAATTAAGACTCAACGAATTAGAGTTGGTTGAGCCATCTCTCTTTTTCCGGCACGACTCTGAGTCTCCGAAGCGTTTCGTAAATGTTTTAACGAAGTTTAAGAAGTGAGCTGAGGGCGCTATTCGTCTTTTTTACTGACCCCAGTCGCAGCTGTCCAGGCTAGAGACTCGAGCTGGTTCTTCTCAGTTTCTTCTTCTTCAACCAGTCTAGAGAACTCATCAAAATCCGCATCTGCGCCGATCTCACCTCGAGCCGCTTTGAGCTCTTCCTCTGTAGGAACAGGCTCCATGACGCCTTTGAGGATGAAAATCGCGTGCCCAACGAATCTTGCCAACGTTAAACCGAAGCCAACAGGAATGGCGATGGTGATGGCCCAATATGGGATTGGAATCGATTCAAACTTGCCGGCCTTCATGTCGGCGTTGACCCACTGCTCAAAGTTGATCATTGCGTAGTCCCAGCCAACCAGTGCCAGAAAGAGCGTAAAGATCGATGCAACAACGAGCCCAACCGCTGCATGTTGGCGTTGCATATGAACTGGGATCAGTTTGTGAATCGCTTGTAAAACGATGTGCCGGCGTGTGTATGCCGCCATCGACGAGCCAAGCATGACCACCCAGAGCATCAAACATAGGGCGAGACGCTGAGCGAAGATAAGGCCACTGGGCAGGAGCACAACCATCAGCTTTCCGAAGGCCAAAAACAACGCGCCAATACCCAGTCCGAATATGAGATGTTTTGAAGCTGCCCACTCGGTCTTCGCGGTTTTGACAGCAAAAACGCAAGCCACAAGCCATAACGTTATCGTGATGGCACCTGAAATGAAGGCAACGTTAGCCTCTTCCCCAGCGATCGCTTGGACAAGCGAATACATCTTGCCCTTGGGCGTTGAGAAGAAGTTCCAAACGATTCCCAAAAACACCGAGAAAATCATGATGATTGTCGCAATGGTTACAAAAAGTCGTTCGCCTTGATAAATGTTCTTATCTAGTTTTGCGATAAAACCGCTTCGAACAAATTCCGTAGATAAGTGCTTCTTACTGATGCCGTCCCCCAATGGTTCTGCAACGAACACGTCGCAACCCAACACCAAAAAAATAACGTGATCTGAGTTTGTGGGCAAGCATCCCGTCAGGGCTTGAGCATTATTGTGTATGTGGAAGTAGGGAAGGGTTTCAGAATTCTGGCTCGAGATAGCAACCAATGGCGCTTTCACCAATGGAATCTCGCAAAGCGCTGACGTCTTGAGCGTCTAAGAGTCTGTTATTACTAAGTTCTAGGTTTCCACCGATTCTTCGAACACCGTAAAGTGCATCGAGACTGTCGAGGTGAGGCTGATGCTCAATACTGAGTTGGCCTCCAACAAATGCGAGGCGGTGAAGTCCATTTAAACTTTCCATCTGCGGGTTAGACCGAATGGTAAGGTCTCCGCCGACTTTGGTGAGGCTGTCGATACCGCAAGCCGATTGCATGAGGGCGTTACGCTGCAGTTCCAGACTGCCCCCAAGAGAGCGCAGATTGTCGAGCCCATTGAGATTCGGAAGGTTTGGATTTTCCCCAATATACAAGCCGTCGCCAACAGAGGTTAAGTTATTCATCCCCCCAAGACTTCCGAGCTGATTATTTCCTTGCACCTCTACGCAGTGACCGACTTCGGTAAGGTTGTCGAGGCCAGCGAGGTTTTGCAGGCGAGGGTTGTTTTGAATCAAAAGCTCCGCGCCCACCAGGGTGAGGTTCGAGAGGCCTTCCAGATTACCCAACGACCAATTGTCGAGAAGCCAGACGTCACCTTCAACCACTGAGAGATTGTCGAGACCATCTAAGTTGACCAGGGAACGGTTCGCTTCAATCCAGAGTGAATCGCCGATACCTTTGAGACTGCGAAGTCCCGTGAGTTCGAGCAGTGATTCATTTGTATCGATATGAAGACCACCGCCGATACGCGTAAGGTTGTGTAGCCCTTCGAGACTGTTGAGCTCGCCCGTACCGCGAATACGCATGGTACCGATCAAAGAAGTTAGCGACTCAAGCCCGTTTAAGTTTTTCAGACCCGAGCCTGAAATGATGAGATCTCCAACGATCCGCTCAACACCTTCGATGCGCTTGATATCTGAAGCGTGTCGGATAACGATATTGCCCGATACTTGTTTACGCGATTCAAGTGCTTTGAGTTTGATTCTACCTCGGATATTAAAAATGCCGATGGAGGCTTTGAGCCCATCGCTTGCAGCCGAAGGCAGTCTATTGTTGTCGAGAATCTCAACCTCGCCACCGATGCTCGATAAGTTATCCAGCGAGTGAATATTTTCAAGATTGGGATTTGAAACCAGCCGAAAGCTGCCACCAATCTTTTCGAGTTGATCAAAACCACTCAAGTTTTCAATGCAGTTGTTGCCTTTAAGGGTAAAGTCCCCGCCAATGCGTTCGAGCCGCGATAAGGGCTCAAAGCTGCGCAGGCTCGCACTCTCAATGTATACGTTGCCACCGACGCGCCCGAGTTTCTCAAGGCCGTGAAGATGCTCAAGAGAGCGATTGGCTTCAAGCTCAAAGTCACCGTTGATGTTTGAAAGATCTGAGAACGCGCTAAGCGAAGTTAGGCTGGGATTGGAACGAAGGTAGACTGAATCTGAGATGCTGCCCAGGTTGTCGAGCCCCTCGAGATTTTGAAGAGACGGGTTACACTCTATTCTTAAACTTCCACCGATAGATTGTAGCCGCCGAAGCCCCTTAAGGCTGAGTAAACTCTGGTTGGTGCGAACACGAAGATATTCTTCGATATCAACAATGCCATCGAGCCCAGTCAAAGATAAGAGTGAATCGTTGTGTTGGATAGAGAGAAGTCCAACACGAGAAATACCACCTAATCCTTCGAGATTCTTGAGCGAGTGATTACCGCGAAGACTAAGCTGTTTGAGGTTGCCCAAAATACCCCACAAGCCGCGCAGTGATTCCAACTTCGGGTTTCCAACGATGATCAAATTGGAACCGGTGTGGCGCAAGCTTTGAATGCCGGTAAGCTGCTTTAAGTTCGAATTGTTGGAGATGATGAGACCTTCTCCAACAAACTTAAGACTGTCTAAGCCGCTTAAGTCTTCCAACTCATGACAACCAACAACTGAGAGTGAACCAACAATCACTTTAAGGTGACGAAGGGGGCTCAAATCTTTGATATTTGATGCCCGAATGGTGAGATGCCCGGCCACTTGTGTGTAGCCCTCGAGCTCTAACAATTCTTCAGGTGTCCCGATGGTTGCGCTAATGGCAAGTACCTTCTGGGATGTCTGTTCTGCTGCAAGCAGGGTTTGCTCCATTGCGAACGTTCTCCAACGCTAGTGCTTAGTAATCTCTGGTTTACCTCAACCGAAGGCTGCCCTTGGCTTTGGTACCCCAGAGCATTAGTAATAAATCGCACCTCGTTATTTCCAAAATTATAGGCTCGCCGGAACTTGTCAGACCCGTGATCCACCACCGGGCTATGAGATCAAGAAAGCTGCAGCAGCCGATGTGAAGGGGCTCGGAGGCCATCGATCCAGATCGATCATAGGACGCGTTTTTTTTCACAGAAGGTGTCAAGTAAATTGTCTAATATAAGAGTCGCTGATTTCTTGACGCCGAATTGATCTCAGACCCGTCCTTAAAGGCTCGGATCGATCATGGCCAGATATTCGTTTGAGGTATTTTCAAGGAATTTAGATACTGGGAAGATGGCTATCTTAGGGGGCCTGAATTAAAAGAACCTCAGAGACGGACCTGGAGCCTTGCGCAATGAGCAGGGGCTCCCTAGTCTAAGGTTAAGACTAACTTTGAGCTGTGATATGACGGAAATGAGTCCTGAAAAACCGGTGATTTTGTTCGATGGTGTTTGCAACCTATGCAACTCCTCCGTGAACTTTGTGATCGATCGAGATCCTCAGGGGACCATCTATTTTGCACCTCTACAGTCTGAATATGCTCGTAAGCTCTTAGAGAAGCATCAAATAGGCATGGAGCTTAACACGATCGTGCTTTTGGAAGATGGTAAGGTTTACGACCGTTCAACCGCGGCCTTGCGAATCGCCCGGTTACTTAATGGCCCGTGGCCTTTGCTTTACGCGAGTATCGTGATTCCACGCTTTATTCGCGATGGTGTTTACCGTTGGATAGCTAGAAATCGCTACAGGTGGTTTGGGAAAACGCAGGCATGCCGCGTCCCCACTCCAGAACTTCAAGCCCGCTTTCTGGCCTGATCAGAAATCGATTGGAACCGATGTATCCAGCGAGAGCAGGGTGAAGGCAAAACACATTTCTTCATCTGTGCGCTCCCCATACCCAACATCGATGGGTGGGTTATGAATGAGGTCTGGATTAGAGTCTGAGTTGTTCCAGCTACAGCGAAGACGAACTTTATCTCCCGGATAAAGAACAAGTGGCTCGTTGAAAACGTAGGAAACTTGATTATCAAAGTCCCAGCGCTCCGATTTTGCGACACAGATATCCTCTTCCCCTTCTCGCTCAACCCAAAGCTGATAGCTTTGACCTAACACATGCATGTGCGGCCCGGTCGCGTAGACCGTGATCGTAGCATCGGGATCGATGCTTTCAAGAAGCGCAGGGATCGCAAATTCGTAGTCATGGCTGTAGTTGTCGTCACCTGCGGGGATTGTAAAACCGCGGTCACCAAAGGGCCACATTCTAAGCTCGGTCTCAACGGTGTCAGTGATCCTAAGTGCATAACCAGAATCGTCGGACAAGGTGCCGGTTGCCGAGCCATTATGAAAATAGTGCATCTGAACGACAAGGCGTTCATCGGATCCAACCTTGATTCCTTTGGTACCATCAAATTCTACGGGTAAGGCACCCGGTGCCCAAGCCGCAATCATACCTTCTCCCTGGCCACCCATATCGTCGATACAATCCCAGCCTAAGGCAGGGTCATGGTCGGGAAGGTCACGTTCAGAGAGTCGGTAGAGAACAATGTGGTGGATGATTTCAGGGTTTCCTAAAATGGGATGGAATGCGGTAATAAAGAAATCTTCTTCTTGTTGGTGATCGAGCGCAAAGCATCGGTATTCGTTACCAGGGTTTGAAGCATCTTCAAAAAGCGGCACATAGGGCGCTGTCATCATGATTTGTAAGTCGGGGTTCGCCAGCTCCATGGGCAGGGGCGGTTCAACGCTCTGCGCAGGTGCGGTACCCACGGCCTTACCTTCAGCAATCCAATCTCGAATGGTTTCTTTGGTGCCGGGCGCCATGACCAGTCTATCCGAACCGACGTAGTCGCGGCAGTCTGGATCTGAGGACGGAGGTGGCATCGTGCCAGCATCGAGTTGGGTCATAATCATCGATGAAAGGACCAAGACATCATCGGGGGTCGTAAAGTCTCCAACACCCTGACCGCCTTCTTGATGGCAGCGTGTGCAGTAGGTGTTGAGAATGGGCTGAACATCTTTGTAAAACGTAAGGCCTTCAGTTTCAGTGGTCTCGCCTGGATTAACGTTGTCGCCGCTGTTTGTATCGCCGCCACTTGTGTCGCCGGTATTGTTGTCGGAGCACGCCCCCAGAGCCGCTACCATCGCGATGATTAGATACTTCTTCATTTGAACCCCATGTTAATCAGCTTGGGCCGTCTGTGTGACCGAACCGCCGTGATTTGAACGTTGATACGTTAACGACCAGAGTTTGCTTGTGCAAGACTCTAAGGGGCATTTCGTGACGCATCCTTACAAGTGGGAGAGATTTTCCACCCATTGGATATTTTGCTATCGTTTGGGGCTATGAATACCGAGTCCTTGGTCCATCTTTTTTTACCAACCACACTGGCGATGATTATGCTTGCTATGGGGCTTGGTCTAACCATCAGTGATTTTAAGAGCTTAGCGGAAAAACCACGGGCTGCGATAACGGGCCTGACCTGCCAAATGGTGCTCTTACCAATTTGCGGGTTTGGGGTTGCGTGGTTATTTGGGCTGCGTTCTGAGCTGGCGGTCGGTTTGGTGGTGCTCACGGCGTGTCCTGGTGGTGCTCACTCGAATCTTTTTACGAATCTAGCGCGCGGGGACACTGCGTTGTCCGTTACTATGACCGCGGTTTCGGGAGTTTTAACAGTTGTCACGATTCCACTCATAGCCAGTGGGGCGCTTCAAGCTTTCGCAACGGGCGAATCTGATTTGTCTTTGCCGATGGGTGAGACCGTTACGAAAGTTTTTGTCTTGATGGCTCTACCGATCGCAACGGGGATGGCGTTGAGGGCCTGGAGCGAAAAGTATGCGCGTCTAATGGAGAAAATCGTAAAATCCATCGCGGTCTTTTTGTTGGTGGTTCTTATCGCTGGCGCTGTGGGGCGGCAAGCTTCACGATTGGGAGAGCTTGTACACGAAGTGGGTGCAGCGGTGGTGGCGCTCAACGTGGGTACGATGCTCTTAGGCTTTGTCGTGACCCGGTCTCTGGCATTACCCGGACGACAAACGATTGCTATTGTGATGGAAGTGGGAATCCAAAACTCAGCTCTCGCAGTGGGTTTGACGATGAGCTTTTTTGGCGCAGATTATGCTGTACCGGCGATTGTTTATAGCTTGTTCGTTTACCTGACCGGGTTCTTGATTGTCTTGATCGGCCGAACAATATACCCAGAGCCTTAAAACTGGATTGGCTGGCCACTTTTAGAAGCAACCGCATTGAATAGTTTGAAGGTCTTGATTGGCATGGCCACGGTATTTATGGCATGAGAACAGGCTGCGCTCGACCTCTTGAGCGCCATTGACCGGGATATGAATATGAAACCCAAAGAACTTTTAGAAGACATTTTGCGACGCGCGCGAACAGTCAAAGAAGCTGGCGGAAACCCGTTGGTGGTCCTCGATTTGGACGGTACTCTTTTTGATAACGGACCCCGCACATGGAAACTTGTTGCCGAGGCGTTGGAGGAGAGTGGCTTTGAGGCTGAGCGTAAGAAATTGAACGCAACTTCGAATCGGTTTTTGCCGTATCTTGTGACAGATTTTTTAGAGCAAGCCGGCATCCATGGTGATGATTTGGTGGACCAAGTTAAGAAATATTGGTTCAGCAGATTTTTCACAGATCGCTATCAGGAATATGATGTGCCGTTAGAGGGAAGTGTTGCGTTTGTGAAAGCGCTCTACGAGGCTGGTGTAACCATGGTTTATCTCACGGGGCGCGATGTTCCTGGGATGCTTTCAGGATGCACAGAGTCTCTGAGAGCAAATGGATTCCCCGTAGGCCTTATTCGTACCATGATGATTCTTAAGCCAGACTTTGAAACCGAAGATCTTGTGTTTAAAAAAGAGGCAGCGAGTTTTATTTCTCAAACAGGAACAGTTGTTGCGGCCTTTGATAACGAGCCAGGCAACTGCAATTTGTTTTTAAACTCTTGGCCAGATGCATTGAGTGTCTTTTTGGATACGACGTGTGGACCGAACCCGCCGGCGTTGCTTGATGGCGTTCTCAGCATAGAGCGATTCGAGTAATTATTTTTTCTTGTTAATTCTCAAAAGAAGAAGTGCCATGGTTGTGAGCCCGAGCGCGAGTGTGGGCGGTTCTAAGATGGCATTGGTACAACCGCTTAGGGTTAAGAGTATTCCGCCGAAAATGGCTAAGTCAGCCGGTTGCGTACTTTGATACTTTTTCTTCATAACTCTCTCTCAAGTGTCACTCTGGGCAAGTTTGCGACTCTGCAACTGACTCGTCAAGGGCGGGGAGGGGTATGTTTTGAAGATAAAAAGTAGGTTGCCAAGTACATATGCCCCTACGTTATTAACTGCTTAATAATACTTTTGCTGCACTGCGCAACATGCAAATGTTTGATATTTCGAGAATTTTAGAGTGGGGGTCTTTTGGCATGAAAGAGAACCCAGCAAAACACCATAAATGTGGTGCGTACATTTCTAGGAAAAATATCTTAGATTCATACGATGAATCAGCGATCCTGAGCGATGCATTTTAGCTCAGCGAGAATATGGTTTAAACCATTGAGCTTAATAACGTAGACAGTTTCCATCAGCTGTCCCAATTTGCCTTTAGGAAACCCCTGCTGACTGAACCAAACCAAGTAGGGCTCGGGTAAGTCGGATAAACGTTGGCCTTTGTAGCGACCAAAAGGCATCCGCATCTCAACAATTTCCATCAGGACCCGCGGGTCAGGGACTGGATTTTGGGGAGTGGGATTGGATGTCTGTTTGTTGTCCACTTTGTTTTCCCTAATCGAGCGTGACTTCCATTTCATGGCCGTCGAGTTCTACAACGTCACCGAGGCGAAGCTTGCGCTTGCGTCTGGTATCCACTTCACCATTGACGGTGACCTCACCGGATTGAATCAGAACTTTCGCTTGGCCGCCACTTTCAACAACACCGGCCATTTTTAAGAATTGGTCGAGCCGGATTGTTAGATTCTCTTCACTCATATTGCACCTCACCAAGGGGCGTCTATATCCGAGCGTTGGAGCTGACAAGTGTATCCTCTGGTTTATGGGAACTCTGGGTGTGCATTGATCAAAAAAAAGGGCAGCCACATGGGCTGCCCTTTTAAGATACCGGCAAAGATATGCTTTGCGTGGGTGGGGATTGTTTAACGTTTGCCTCTTAGCCTAAAAGCATTAACGCCGCTTGCGGCAACGCGTTCGCTTGAGCCAGAACGGACGTGCCGGCCTGGGTCAAGATTTGATGGCTTGTAAATCTGGCAGTCTCTTCTGCCACATCTACGTCGCGAATCCGCGAAAGCGAAGCGGAGTGATTTTCATAGCTTGCACTTAAATTATTAATGGTCATCTCTAACCGGTTTTGAGTAGCACCAAGCGTTGCACGCTGAGTGTTAATCGTGGAAAGAGCTGTATCCAAGGCCGAAATCGCTTTCTGAGCTCCAGTTGCTGATGTCAAAAGTTCATCATTAAGACCCAGCGACGTAGAGCCAGTGTTTGCAATCGACAGACTGATTCTGTCGTTGGCGGTGTTTTTATAGCCGACTTGAAAGTTGGTACCCGTTGAGAGACTACCATCAATCAAATTAGTGCCATTAAACTCTGTAACACTTACGATACGGTCCAGTTCGGATTCCAAGAGTTGGAACTCTTGGTCCAAATAACCTCGCTCGGTAGTGTCCATGGTTCCCTCATTGGAAGCCTGAACGGATAGCTCGCGCATCCGTTGGACAATACCGGTCATTTCTTGCATTGCTCCTTCAGCGGTTTGAACCATGCTGACAGAGTCACTGGCATTGCGCTTGGCTTGATAAATACCTTGCGTATGAGCCGTTAACTCAGTGGAGATTGCACTTCGGGCGGCATCATCGCCGGCCTTGTTGATGCGAAGACCTGAAGAAAGTCTGTTTACACTTTCTCCGAGCATCGCTGTTGTTTTGGATAAATTCTTTTGCGCGCGTAACGACGCAATATTAGTCACCATAGATAAAGCCATAGCTTTGTTCCCTTCATACTATTAGACGCTGTTGGGGCGTCTTTATTGGGGTTAGTATTCGAGTGCCCTTGTGGCACCATTATTAGAGAAAGCGCTTTTAGGCCTGGCTGGGCACGCTTAATATTTGCTAGCTGTTAACCAATCCCCACCCATGCGGATCAGCATACAACTCGCTGGCATAGTGAGCATCGACGGATTCCCTCTGACCTTTAGGAAAAAAGTAAAAAAAAAGAACAGAGGGGTGCTAAAGTTTTTTAATCAACCTTTTCAGGTGCTTAGCTTGTGTCTGTTGGGGTGGGATAAAGTTTTTTTAAATAAAAAGAACAATCATTTGAACAAATATGTACGCGCTGACTTCGTTTTTGAGCGCAATTTGCCCTGTGGCCCGTACGCTATGGCCTTAAATATGAAGGTAAATGTAGGTTTTTTCAGTACTCAGTCAGCTGGTCTTACCGGTGAGGCAGTAAAGCTCCTGAGGCTCAGGTTTACCGTCTAGAGTACGTGCCCCGAGCGCCCTGAAGGCGTAGTCTTGTGGGGCCAGGGTTTGAGTGGCCGGACACGAAATAATTGAGCCTGTATATGCTCCCGCAAACCGTTGAAGCTGCATGGCAAGACTGACGGATTCACCAATGACATTTAAGCTGGTTGAGCGAAGCTCCCCATGGCTCTGAATTTTCACCGGACCGGTTGTTAAAGACCAATTGACGACCAAAGGCATCTCATCCATGAGCCATACCGTCTTATTTTTGGCGAGTTCTTGAGTGAGCATGTCGAGTTCTAGCGCTGCTTCGCAGGCATTCCCGATGTAATTTTGCCCATTGATGGCGTCATCCCAGAAACCGACCAGTGCATCGCTGCGGTGGTCCTTCACGGTCCCGCCCCGCTGCATAATACCGAGTTGAAGCTTTGAGAAGACTCGGCTGATAGACTGCTGGAGCGTCGCCGACACGTCTTTGACCCCTGAACCGGTGTAGTTTTCGATGGTCCCAACAAGAACGGTCGCCATACTTAAGGCCTGAGAGCTTTGGGTTGATGAGGTGTCGACTGGGGTTTCGCTTTGCTGTGAGGCGATGGTCACATGAAAGTCTGGCTGGAGGCCGATTCTAATTTTTTGTCCTGTTTGAATGGGTTGCTCGATATTGGGTTCGAGTCTTCTGTCGTCGAGGCGAGTACCATTTCTGCTCACGTCTCGGATATAAAACAAGCCATCTGGTCCCAGGCCAATCTCACAGTGTTTGGATGAAATTGTGCGGTCTTTTACGAAAAGAACGCCCACTGGGACGGTTTCCATGTTCGAGCGAAACCTAGCCAATTGAATGCGGTCGTAAAATCGATACCGGTTTTCTTGTTCAGTGCCTGGCTTTACCGTGAGAAACGAAGGTGCTTGACCGTTCGGTGGTGGTTCAACGTAGAGCATATCATCTTTTGGATTACCGGTTGGTCGCACTAAAGAGGCGTCTTGACTCGGTTCGTTTGTTGGGGCCGATGGCCCACTCTCATGCACTTTGTTGTTACTCATAAACTCCCCACCTACTCATTCATACCACCTCCCTAGGTGCCGATCTAGAAGTGGAAGCAATTGGTGAGAGTCGTTTTTAGATGGGGATTGAATCTCGACGCGCTGCCCCAAAATGCTTGATCTTGCGGCCCATTAAGATATTGCTCTTTCTCCAATCATTGCTCTGGGGGACTTCAATGACAATTTATCCCGATGACATCTGCATGCTTTCTGCTTCGGATATGCTTCGCCATTTAAATGCTGGCGAACTCTCGTCGCTTGAGATTGTCGACGCGCATATTACTCGGATTGAAACTTGGGACCATCAAGTTAACTCCATCGTTCATCGTTTTTTCGAGCAAGCGCGCGATGAGGCAAGAGCAGCTGATGCGCTGCGTGCGAAAAAGAGCAAAAATTTACCGGCTCTCTTGGGCTTACCCATGACGATCAAGGAATCTTTGGCGACTCCGGGAACACCCGTGAGCTTAGGATTAGAGGCTTGGCGCAATCGTATCCCCAAAGAACAGTCTGTGGCAGCACGGCTTCTGATGGAGCAAGGCGCAATCATGGTTGGTAAAACCAACGTGTCTCAGATGCTTCTTTTCCACGAGAGCGATAATCCGATTTGGGGTGCCACCAATAACCCATGGTCTTCTGACCGGGTACCTGGAGGTTCTTCGGGCGGTGAGGCTGCGGCCATTGCGGCGGGCATGTCTCCTTGGGGCGTTGGCACTGATATTGGGGGTTCCATTCGCATCCCGTGTGCTTTCTGCGGTATCGCAGGCATTAAACCAACGGTTGACCGATGGTCCAATGTTGGCAGCAACAGCGCCATTCCTGGCCAGGAAGTGATTCGAAGTCAGTGCGGTCCGATGGCCCGTACAAGTGAAGATGTGGCTTTAATGCTGCGTGCCATCAACTCAAAGCAGCACACACCATTTGATCCCAACGTTGCGCCATTTCAAATGGACGACCCAGGTAAAGTGAAGCTTAAAAAGCTGCGGGTCGGTTTTTATGATGATGACGGTTTTATTACGCCATCAGAGTCCGTTCGCAGAGCTGTACGACAAGCGGTTGCAGCCCTTGAAGACCTGGGTGTGGAGGTGGTTCCCTTTCGGCCGCCTCATGTTGAGGAACTCCTCTACACTTATTTGGCAGCACTTTCGTCAGATGGTGGTTATTACATAGAGAAGGCGCTCGACGGCGATCCCATAGTGGGACAGCTCAAGCCTCTTAAGACCATTGTTAAATTGCCGGCTCGGGTTCGAAAGACAGCGGCAGCAGCCATGGGACTTCTAGGTGAGTCCAAGGTTCAGAAGTTGCTTGAGAATGTTCGGCCCAAGCCAGTTGAGGAATTGTGGGAGTTGACCAACGAGCGCACGCGTATCCGGCGCAGCACGATGAATGTATGGAATGAGCAGGGGCTGGATGCCGTCATTTGCCCACCTCATGCGACGCCTGCAATCTTGCACGGGCAATCGAGCCAGTTTACGTTGGGCGGCTCTTACGCCATTCGTTACAACTACCTCAACTTGCCCGCTGGTGTTGTACCCGTGACCCGGGTTCAAGCCAATGAAGAGGTTCGCGGCAATCTCCATGACAGACTTGATAAAACTGCCGCTGATGCGCAAGCTGGGAGCGCAGGTATGCCGATAGGTGTTCAGGTGGCTGCACGTCCGTACAGAGAAGATGTGGTTTTAGCGTTGATGATGGCTATCGAGGACCATGCACGTGCGGATGCGCTCTTTCCGAGAACGCCCGTTCTACCGCATGCTTAAGTATGATTTTCTGTTTTAGGGGTGAATTGAAGTTGCGAGACGATTTTACGGCTTTTACACTTGGGGTGTAGGTAAAGCGTCCTACAAATTTGGGGGAGAATTATCGTGAACATTCGTTCTAATGGGTTGGTATCACCAAGCCTCTTGGCTTTCTTGTCAGCCATTTTGATTGTCATAGCGGTTGGCTGTTCAGATACGGGCAATGGCCAAGCCGGTGGTGATTGTGATGCATCATCGTGCGGAACGAACGCTTCTTGTGATGCGATTAACGGGGCATGTGAATGCAACGCTGGATTCGCAGATTGCGACGGCGATGCAGCCAATGGCTGTGAGACAGAAGGCAGCTGCGCTTGCGAGTTTGGTATTCAAAGGAATTGTTACGATGGACCAACTTCAACGCTTGACGAAGGTCTTTGCCGGGGCGGTACACAAAGCTGTTTAGGCACTGAGTGGGGACCATGCGAAGGTCAGGTTCTTCCACAGCTTGAAAGTTGTGAGCCCAATAATGTCGATGAAGATTGCGACGGCGCGGTAGACGAAGATGAGGATGCCGATGGGGATGGTTATGGCCGCTGCGATGGTGATTGTTGTGACAGCATTGAAGAACGATGTGCAGAGGACCCAAGCTTGGTGAATCCGGGAGCCTATGACTTTCCTGGCAATGAGCTTGATGACGACTGCGATGGTATTGTTGATAACCCGCTGCCTACAGATTGCAGCCCGGCCACTATGGTTTCAGGGATTGGAGCACGAAACCTCGTTGAAGCGATGGACTTGTGCCAATTTACCACCGACGAAGAAGAGCGATGGGGCGTTTTAAGCTCGCAGCTGCTTCGGGCCAATGGTGTTGGTACCGCCGGGCCGTTACAAGTGGGTGTTTTGGAAGAGCTTGGTTCCGTGGTCCCAGCAGTTGAGAACGCCACCATGGCTGTTTTAAGTTCCGGTGAAGCCCGGGGTGTAAATGATCCCAATTACACCGGTAACCGCAGTGTGTCTTCGAACTCTGGTCAAGCCAACGTTCCAGCAGTTTATTTGAACGCCAATCAAGGGCAACTGGCATCGAATCCAAACTGCGTGTCTGGAGGCTCTGGAGTTTATGATTCTGTGCTCTTGCGATTACGAATTCGAGTGCCTACGAATGCCCAGGGTTTGCAGTTTCAATTTCGGTTTTTCAGCCACGAATACCCTATTTATCTTTGCACGGAGTTCAACGACTTCTTCTTGGCCCTCTTAGCGAGCCAGCATCCTGATATTCCGGATGATTACAATATTTCCTTCGATGCGACTGGGAATCCAGTGAGTGTAAATAACGCATTTTTCACCTCTTGTGAGGCGTTGAGCTGTGGTGGCAATGCCATGCTCAGTGGGCCGGACGTGAGTCCCATGGATGGCTGTGTCGATTCACTTACCTGCAACGCGTCTACGAACCTTTGTGAGACTTCTCTGGGGGCTTGCCCGGATGGGCCGGGTGATGTTCTGGCTTATGATCCTAATTCCGGCGACTCGGGAGCAACTGCTTGGCTGACGACCTCTGCTCCAGTGGTACCCGGTGAGATCATCTGGTTGGATTTCCATATCTGGGATACGGGCGATAGTGCACTCGATTCCCTGGTCCTACTGGACAATTTTGAGTGGCTTCTCGAGCCAACTGAAGTCATTACAAAGCTTTAGCTCTATTTTCCTTCATAAAGAGCAGCGTATGGCGGTGGCTTTAAGGCTGCTCGGTGCCTCCCAATGCAGTCATTCCTGAGTCGTTTAGGCTTTACAGGCTAGACTATCTCTGACATGAGTATGAGAACGATTCTCATTATTAACTCATGGCGTAATTGGGCAATGTGCAAGAAGTCTAATAAAATCAACCAAGTTGTGATGATTTGCAACGGCAGCGATTGTAAGAAAAAGGGGTCGAAGGACCTCTATAGGACCTGTCGTCAAAGCTTGAAGACCTTAGGTTGTGCGAAGGAAACTCTGGTGGTTCGTAGTGAATGCACTGGGCTTTGCAAGCAAGCACCGATTGTCTGCATTGGTGGTAGTAAAGTTTTAACTGCCGTCTCCAATAAAACACTGCGCTCTGGAATCGAAGCGGCATTTGCTTAAACCGCAGCGGTCTTGAGCCCGCTTTTCGGCAAAACCTCCCCAATTTCAACTTCTTTCCTGTCTCGAGTGGCTTGATCGGCGCACGCTCTTAGCCGATTATTTCATGACGGTCCTAAACAAGATTTTTCGTTACTGCGAACGGTTGAACTGTGGAACAAACCATTATTGTCTGCGCCATCTGCAAAACGCAGAACTCACTGAATGCGGACACTTGTACGAATTGTGGTGAACCGGTTGCGGTGGCCAAGGCCGATAACCTCATCGGGTCCCTTTTCAATGATAAATATAAAATCGAGCGCAAATTGGGTGTGGGCGGCATGGGTACTGTTTACCTTGCAAGCCAGCAGCCGCTGAATCGTTCATGTGTTCTTAAGCTATTGAATAAAGATGTTCTCAGTGATCCCGCAAACTCGAAACGCTTTAAGCGTGAGGCTGAGATGTCATCTAAGATATGGCACCCGAACGCCGTTCAGATCTACGACTTTGATAATGCTAAGCCCGGTCCCGGTGAAGATGAGGGCGCGCCATTTATTGCGATGGAATTCATTGGGGGCTCTCCTCTAAGCAAAATTATCAAATCCGACTTTCCATTTGAAGACAGTCGAATCATTCGAATTTTTACCCAGCTTTGTGATGTGTTGGCGGCTGGTCATAAGCTGGGCATAGTTCACCGAGATCTTAAACCCGACAACATCATGGTTCTGGACCTCCCAACCGAAAAAGACTTCGTTAAACTTTTGGATTTTGGACTCGCAAAATTTGCCGAACCAGGTGAAGACCAAGCTGAAATCACCCAGGCAGGATGGGCACTTGGAACGCCGAAATACATGGCCCCTGAGCAATGCCGCGGGCAAGCTATCAGTGCGCAAACCGATGTCTATGCTCTAGGAGTTTTACTCTACTACATGCTCGCCGGAGTTTTACCATTTGAGGGTGAATCCGTTGCGGCCTTGATGGTCAAGCATACGATGGAGAAACCGGTTCCTCCTTCTCGCCGCTCACGAAGCGATGCAATCAACCCGGAGCTTGAGCGCATTGCGCTCTGGGCCATGGAGAAGAAACTTGACGCACGCTTACCTTCGGCCAAAGAGTTTAAGCGCTCATTAGATAGAATCAATGAATCGAAAAAAATCAGCGGCGTTGATACGGGCGCCTTTGGCACTATCGGCGACCTGATCGGTGATACTGCTGGTATTTTGGCAGTCGACGGCGGAACTGAGAGCCGTGAAGCTATTGTTGCTGTGGTGGACTTAGTCTCCGAGGAAGTACCAGACAGCCCCGAGGCAATTATGTCCTGCGTGGCCAAGGCCTCCGATGTTTTCATGGAATATGATGTTCGACCCGAGAGGGCAGGTGAGCTGCGTCTCAGAGTAGGATTCGGCTTTGATGGCATTCATGGTGATGAAGCCGAGAAAGCTATTCGTGCATGCCGCCAGCTGATGTCTGCTCTCCCATTCGCGAGCGTCGCTATTCATGGGGGAATCGTGGAAGTCCGTGGCGGCGCATTGCAAAGCTGTGCGGTCGTTGATCTTGCGGAGCGATTGGCTTTGGCAGCACCCGCAGGTCAAATTTTGGTTACAGAAGACGGCGGTAGAAATACGAACATACCCGGGCTGCGTG
>JABJBS010000116.1 GCA_018668695.1 Deltaproteobacteria bacterium | reverse complement strand
TTTCATTAGTTGAAGGCCGAACAGACATCGAAGGCCTCACGGCAGATATGTCCAACCCCGATCCCGAAGGCGGCGTGGTCAACGTGTACCACGAAGAGGGCCCCTGCTTTCGCGACCCACCCCATGGTTGGACAGCATCTCGCAATCAATTCAACGGCGGCCTCAACGATGGCTTTGTGAATCAGTTTTACCGAGGCCCGGGCGATACCGACTACAAAAAAGTGATGGGCTATTTTATCCGTGAACAGCTGCCCATTGCTTACGCCATGGCCGACCAATACGCCGTGGCCAACCACTGGTACTCGTCGGTGATGGGACCCACATGGCCCAATCGGTTCTTTTCCCACGCAGCCCAAAACGGCGGCTATAAGAACAATCAAATCGACGGCGATTACTCGTTCCAGACGCTCTACCACCGGCTTTACGACAAAGACATTTCATTTGCCTGCTACTACAACAACATCAGCTTTATGATGCTCCTCCAAGACCTACCGGGCCGCGGTCGCATGAATCCGTTCGAGGAGTTTCACGAGGATGCTATGGCCGGGAAACTTCCGAGCTTCTCAGTGGTGGAGCCCATGTACGGTAAAAACTGCGACCACCCGCCCGTTCACCCGATGGCCGGGCAACTTTTGATTTCGTCGGTGATTGATAGCCTCGCGCAGAGCCCTAAATGGGATAAGACAATGCTGGTTATTACCTACGATGAGCACGGCGGTTACTTTGACCATGTCGCTCCACCTAAAGCCGAAGACGAACGAGCGGCCGATGGTTTCGACCAAATGGGTTTTCGCGTACCCACACAATTTGTCGGCCCTTACGTCAAAGAAAAATTTGCCAGCAATACTGTTTACGACCACGCATCCATCTTGGCCTTTGCTGAAAGACTGTGGAACCTCGAACCACTCAATGTGCGGGATTCTTCCGCCAACGATTTCTTCGACGTTTTAGATATGGACCGCATTGAGCGCGTTGACCCCAGACCGCCGCCGAGTCTTCCGGTCATCGTTGCTGATGAAGCAACTTTTGATGCAGAGCCATGCGGAACCTATACAGCACTCAACGAAAGTATTACGGGTCAAAGAGAGCTCGAAGACTTTATCAATACCGTTCCATTTGCTGATAACTACGACCGCAGAGAGCAAACCCAAGAGCTCTACGATTCTTTCTTGGAGTCCACACAATCGCGAGGTTTGTGGCGTAAGCCTTAGCCCCTGCCCTCAGACGCCGACTGACAATTCACACAAAATGGGGTTTCTGGTTTGGCCTTGAGCCTCCGGTAACCAATCTCCTCATCGCAGCGCCGGCAATACCCATAGTCATCCGCCTCAAGGTTGCGCAGAGCTTGCTGAGCCTGCTGAAGCCTGAGCTGATAGGTTGCCCGGTTAGCCTTGGCCATACTCTGCTGCTGAATCGCATCCATTCGGGTGAGCCGGCCGATGGCGCGGTCGGGTTCCACGGCTTGGGTGCTGTCTTTGCTTGATTCCAGTAGGCTTTTTAGGCTCGTGAGAAGGCCGCGAAGATCGCCCGCAAGCTCCTGAATCTGTGCCTCTGTCAATTCTTCCACTGCGCCTCCCAAGCCTGTCAGACGGGAACGGTATGGGATCTAAGTTGAATGCTCAAGTTCCCAAATGGGGTGAATAATATGGATATTGTATTTTTAGTTGTTGGTTTGGTTGTTGGTTTTGGTGCAGCCTGGGTCATCCGCGGTCTCAAAGCCTCCCAAGGCAATGTTCAGCCAGAAGCTATGACCGAGTTAGAGAATGCTCTTAAAACCCAAGAGAGCCAGTATCAAGAAGCCAAGCAATCCGAGGCGCGCTTAGAAGAGCGACTCCAAAGCAGCAGCGCCCAGGTCGAAAAACTCGAGCAAGCCCTTCAAGATATGAACCAGCAAAATGAACAATCTCGCCGTAATTCCGAAACGATTCGTGATGAACTCACCCGAGCCGGCGCAGAGAGTGAGCAGCTCAAGAAGACATTGGCCGAGCAAGAAGCCAACCTTAAAAATCTACAAGAACAGTTTCGCCAAGAATTTAAAGTGATGGCCTCAGAACTTCTCGAAGACAAAAGCCAGAAGTTTACGGACCTCAATAAATCTAACATGGACCAGATTTTAAAACCTCTCAAAGAAAACATTGAGACCTTTAAAGAGAAAGTCCAAGAGACCTACGAGAAGGAAACTCGCGAGCGCCAATCTCTAAAAGACGAACTCGGGCGGCTCCATGAGCTCAACCAGCAGATGAGCTTAGAGGCCAATAACCTCACCTCTGCCTTAAAAGGGCAAAGCCAAACACAAGGGGCCTGGGGCGAGATGCAGCTCGAGATGATTCTCGAAAAATCGGGCCTTCAAAAAGACGTTCACTACTCCGTCCAGGAAAGCTTTCGCACCGAAGAAGGCAAGCAACTTCGTCCCGATGTCATTTTGAAAATGCCGGAAAACAAACAGCTCGTGATTGATTCGAAAGTCTCTCTAACAGATTACGAACGCTATTGCTCTGCCGATAATGAAGAAGAGCGTCTTCAAGCCGAAAAGGCTCACCTCACCTCCTTGCGCAGTCACATCAAGGAGCTCGACAGTAAGCGCTACCAAGATCTCTACCAGCTCAACAGCGTAGACTTTGTTTTAATGTTTGTGCCCATCGAGTCGGCATTCTCATTGGCGGTGCAAAGTGAACTCTCGCTCAAGGGAGCTGGCCAAGCCATTTACCAGGAAGCTCTTGAGAAAAACGTTGTTATCGTAACCACCTCCACACTGCTCGCCAGTTTGCGTACGGTGGAAAGTATCTGGCGCCAAGACAATCAAAATCGCCATGCTATGGAAATCGCTAAAAAGAGCGGTGACATGTATGACAAATTCGTCAACTTCGTCTCCGACCTAGAAAAAGTGGGTAAGCAACTGGAAACCACGCAAAATACCTACACGGATGCGATGAAAAAGCTGGGCACTGGTAAAGGCAACCTGGTCAACCGAGCCGAAGCGATTCGCAAGCTAGGCGCTAAAGCCAACAAAAAGTTATCGCCGGCGATCTTACAAATGTCTGGGGTCGACGAAGATGCAGACAAAATTCAACCGACCGATTGAGACTGAAATGACCGATCACTCACTGGAAGATTTGACTCATGAAGTCCTCGCGTTTCGTGACGCGCGCAACTGGAAACAGTTTCACACCCTCAACCACTTGGTCGCCGGGCTGAATATTGAGGCTTCTGAGGTCCAAGAGTTACTGCTCTGGAAAACCGACGAAGAGGCCCAAGCATTCGTGAAAAGCCCCGAAGGTAAGCAACGAATGAGCGAAGAGCTGGCCGATACCCTAGCTTACTTGCTCTACTTGGCCGATGCATCAGACATCGACCTCCCGAGCGCTCTACGCTCGAAACTCATTAAAAACAATGAGAAATACCCGGTTGAGAAAAGCTATAATTCTGCTCGTAAATACACCGAATACGAAAGCTAAACCCAAGCAAGACCGGTGTAGGTTTATACCTACCAACGCCCCTTATATCCCATCATATCTTGCATCGCGCCCTCCGCCTCCTCTGCCATATCCATCTCTTCTTTGCGTACATCCGCACACTCTTCGCACAGCTTCAGCTTTTTGCGCCCTACCTTCATCACAAAAGCTTCATCAATCTCGTCGCTGCAATCATGGCATTTCATTTCTGACTCCCTCGTAGATTCCCAGGTTAAACAGGTTCCCAGGCAACCTCAATATGGGCCTTGCACTTCCCTCAAGATCTAAGCAACCTTTAGGTATGGACAACATCCAGACCATTCAATGCCCTTGGTGCTGGGAGGAGCTAGAGCTCTATATCGATCCCGAATCTGAGGGCACGATGGTGGAAGACTGTGCGGTGTGTTGTCGACCGTGGCAGGTTCACGTATACCGCGAACCCGGAGAGAAGGCTTCGGTTCAGGTAACGCGAAGCAATTGAAGGCGCAACAATGGAAATCAAAGCAGTCATATTCGATTTAGATGGTACGTTGGTAGATTCTCTCGAAGATATCGCCAATGCATGCAATGAAGTTTTAGAGAGCGAGGGCCTACCGGTCCATAGTATCAAAAGCTATCAAAATATGATTGGCCACGGCACCCGTCATCTCATTCAAGAAGCATTACCAGAAGCTAGCAAAAGCCGAACCGACGAAATCCTGGAGCTCTATGAAGCCCATTATGAAGAAAACCTTCTCATCAAAAGTAAGCCCTATGGGGGCATGGTGAAAATATTGGAAGCTTTGGCCGCACAGGGTCTACCCATGTCTGTTTTAAGCAACAAGCCTCACGACATGACCACACACATTGTGAAGGAACTTTTTGGAAAGATTCCGTTCCATAAAGTTGTAGGGCAGCGGCGCGGTAAGCCTCAAAAACCAGACCCTCAAGTAGCAGTTGAGATAGCATCAGCTATGGATGTCGCAGTCGAGCGCTGTGCTCTGGTCGGAGATACACCCGTCGATATTCTCACTGCTCGTAATGCCAACATGCAAGCCATTGCCATCACTTGGGGATTTCGCAGTCATGATGAGCTGGCTGAACTCGAGCCTGATAAGCTTATCCATGCTCCCTACGCCTTACTAAGTCACTTCGACGACAAAACCGCCTAATACGAGTTACCACTTGCCAACAGACATTCCAGAAGTACTGGGCCGCGACGAAACGTTGGCCAATATGCCCATTCATCCGCGTGCTCCCCTACGAACACTTGAAAGTATCTCAATTGGGCTTTGCCGCTTCATCGCGACGCAGCCATGGCTAAAGAGCACCCTGCAATGGGCCATTGAACAATGCAATGCAAAGCTAACCTACGGCTGCGTCTCTCATCTCATTGAAGAAAGCGGTCTTGACCATATTCGCAAATTGCAACCATCAGGAAGTGTTCTTCTAGTAGCAAACCACCGTTCATTTTTCGACATGTTCGTAGCCTCAGCGGTGCTCTATAAACATACCCACTTTCTTAAGCATCTCTATTTTCCCGTGCGCGCAGACTTTTTTCATTCTCACCCTATTGGGCTGGCTCTCAATCTTTTTATCGCTGGCGGCGCTATGTGGCCTCCAATCTATCGCGACCGCAGACGCGGTGAGCTAAACCCCGTGAGCATGGCTCAAATGGATGCACTCTTACGACGCCAAGACACTCTCGTGGGGATTCATCCTGAAGCAAGTCGCAATAAGAATGATGACCCTTACCAGTTCCTAAGAAC
>JABJBS010000115.1 GCA_018668695.1 Deltaproteobacteria bacterium | reverse complement strand
TCTGCTAAATTCTAAGATGACGTGATTTTAAAGAAAACAAGAAAACAAGAAAACAAAGGAACAAAGGAACAAAGGGACAAAGGGACAAAGGGACAAAGGAACAAATTATCAAAGGAGCAAAGGAGCAAATTTAGGGTCTGAGCACACGACCACACTCAACGCACACACAACACAGAAAGACTATTATCCTTACTGAAGTTGTAGAAGAAGCCGTAGTTGAAGTCGACGAGCCAGGCGTTGAGGGAATTAACCACGTAGGAAGCCGACGTCCAAAGCGTTGTTGTTGGGAAATTAGGAAAAAGCGCCGTATCAATGGCGGGTTGTGTATAATTACCACTGCCGCATTCTGTTCGACCAGGATACCCAAGCGGCCCGTCATTGCATTTTAACAGGCTGGCCAATTCTTCTATATTCGGAACTCGCCAATCAGTGTAGCCGGCAAACTCTAAAGTGTCGCAAGTATCCCATGCTTCGCTGTTGCCGCCGCCATCTAGCAAGCCACCGCTTACGCCGCCATTGCAGCTGTTGTCGTTTGCGCCGCAATATTGGAAGTTAGAATAGCTACCATCGCAGGTATTGCCCGCAGCATTATAAGTCATACCTTGAGCGCAGGCCATCCAAGTAATACCTCTGGCGGAATCTGTTATGGTACCATCTCCATTATGACAGACTTCATTATCAATCCCATCGCCACATATTGTAGTTGCCTCTAAACAATCAGCAGAACAGTAATCACCGTCACTTGTATTACCGTCGTCGCATTCCTCAATGCTGTCTTGAATACCATCACCGCAATAAGGCGCTGAACCAATACAGCTAAGATTACAACGGCCGGGACCTCCATAAGCATTAGTGTTGTTTAAGCCTTCATCACAAGTCTCAACACCTTCATAGATATACCCATCACCACAAACAGCTAAAGTACAATCTGTCACGCATGAATCACTATTATCACCATTCCCATCATCACATGCCTCAACACCCTCATGAGTAAACCCATCGCCACAAGTTGCAGCAATACAACCAGGCAAACAGGCATCTGTTTCTGATGCATTGCCATCATCGCATTCTTCACCCGCCGCGGCGTTTGCATAGGCGTCACCACATAGAGAGTCAGTGCATGTGGCATTGCAAGCAAGAGTGTCTACCCCGCCCGTATCGCAATCTTCTGAACCGTTTTTAGCGCCATCACCGCAATGGGGAGCGTTGCCACTGCAGCTGGAATTACAATGCGGCGCTTGAGACCATAGGTCTGAATTGGCGGCGCCATCGTCGCAGGTTTCACCTTCCTCAACTGTTCCATTACCGCAAACAGGTTCGGGGTCGGTTGCATCACTGCTATCTGTTGCGTCGGTGGCGTCGGTGGCGTCAGAGGCGTCAGAGGCGTCAGAGGCGTCAGAGGCGTCACTGCTATCAGAGGCTTCTTCCTGGCATGCTGGTGCACCGGCGCAGCCTGAATCATTGCAATCAAAATCGCCGTCACCGTCGTTATCCGCCTCATCGGTGCAATCACCTGCGGTTTGGCCCTCTGGCGTAGATGACGTTTCACTCTCACCTGCCCCACAAGCAGTTAAAAAGAAAAACAAACACATGGATGCAGCAATATTCTTCAGACTCATTTTTTTATTTCCCCCAAGAAAAACCAGCGCACCCATTTTGCCACTTCAGCCTTGAACTCTCAAGCTTTTGCCTGTGCATAAACACAAACATCCGCCGCGCGGCTCAACCACACCGTCACCACAATGCGCCCGGTATCCATCACACGTTAAATTGCAGCGCTCACGATTGGTTAAACTGTCGTTGTAGATATTGCTGTTTTGAGAGCCTTCATCGCAGACTTCATCATCGGTGCGGCTTCCATCACCGCAATGAGGCCGAATGCCGGTGCTGGTGGAATTACAAGCCTCTGATGTGACTAGGCAGCTCAATGCACCAGCCCATTTCGCTCTCGCGCCGCCTACTGGTCTATTGTGACCACCATGGAAGCTGCGCGCTTTGGTTCCCCGGAGCAGCCGCGCAAACTCACCACCTACCCGTATCACACGGTGGTTCCGTCATTTGGCACCTAGGGATTTGTGGTCGCTTCCATGCAACCCATCGATGTGACAAAGCTCAAAGTCCACCCATCGGCCCGTTATCTCACGAGCGAGCTACTGCCCACTTTATTTACCTTTCCAAATGATATGAAGCGCATTCCCGCGCCGGTGAGTTCGCTTGATAATCCGGTGGTGGTGAATCTCTACCGCGATGGGTACAATCAATACTTTGATTGAATCGATAACGGCTCATTCAAATAACCGGTGAGCTCCAACCTGCTCTCACCCAATGGGTTGTATTTAACGCGTCACAACCTTACTAATACGGATACCAATGCCGGGGGAGATCAAAATGACTAAAGTTCCACAATCCACGGGGCTACCCGTATCTACAACCTCCACTGCACAAACTGCAGATTCTGTCCCTGGTTACCAAAATCCCATAGGGACAGTTTCCACAACCGGACCCTCTGGAAATAAAGAGGCCCAAAAGCAAGGACCCGTCAATCCGTTTGAGCATTCCGAAGGCATTCCTCAGGAATACCGCGAACGAGTCAACGCCGACAAGATTCCCTGCCCTGCTCTCCTGTCTCTTTATAACAATGGCGACCTCAAGCCCGAGAACGACGGAACCATAAAAATGGAAGACCTGGACAAAGCTCTGGGCACTTTGGGACTGGGGCCCTCGGTTCGCAGTGCACTTGTGAAAGTGGCAGACGATACAGACAAACTTCCAGATACCTTCAATTTGTTTAACCTAAGAGATTCCAATCTCGACCACTCGGGCTCCACAGGCATCCGCGACCCCAAAGTAGACCCCGACAAGCTCGATACCTTTTTAAGCTTTGGGGAAGGCGACCGGCTCTACGCAAGCCATCTCGGCGACGCTATGTCGCATTTTAACAAGGTCGACCCCGGCTTAAAGGGTACCACCATTGAAACACTGGAGATGTCGGCTATGCTTCAAGTGTTTGGCCGCGAAGACCCAAGCCGAGGTGGAGAGCGCTACTTTACCAACGATGACATCAAAGACTTATGGCTAGACGGAAAGTATCCGGAAAATTGGAGCGCCCGCCCTACCGACGATATTGGCCTTGGAGAAGTGGGAGCAGTGACCGCCAAGATAGGAGCCTCAAGAATCTGGGACACTATTACGACACCCATCAAGAATTTCTTTAATTCAATTTTTTCTTAAGCCTGCTCATTTTTCGGATTACCCGAAAAGATAACGGCTCGACCACCCCGCGCATAGGGATGCTCTGAGTAGTTCCACTCATAATGGGGCCACTTCGAGACCATTTGCATCAAGTCTTCCTGTGAATGAATCCGAAGCGTGCTCACAAATCCGTCCCACATTGCGATCAGTGGAATGATGGGAATTATAAAAGAAAATACGATTTTCAGAAACTTCGACCGCTTCGCAAGCCACGGGTTCGCCAAGAGCGCTAGAGTCATCCAAGGCCCTGTTGGGGCAAGGCCCATGGGGTCGCGTCGAAAACCCTCATAAATAAAGATGCTTTTGTCTTTTTGAACCGTATCTTCCAAAATAGCCTCGGCCATGGCCGGCGTAAAGTGATGAAACGAATTGATGATGGTTCGTGTATCGTGCTCGAGTTCGGGGTTTACATCCAGTGCATTCACCGACTCAGCAACACTTGTGATATCCAAATCATCTTGGTTCGTAATTTCCTCGAACGACTCATGATTTGGGAAAAGGTCCGAAACAAGAAATTTAGGCGATTGGTCCCCGTGGTCCTTAAGCCACTGCGCTAAGAGACTCACCGGCACACCGGTGCCCGTGCACAAATCAAGCACCTTGGAAACCTTGGCCCGTTGCATAAATTCTGCGAAGGGCGGCCCTATAATATTGCCCATTTTGATGAACCGTAGCCCCATACCCAGCGTCTCTACCACCGAGTCGCGGATAAATTTCGGGCATTCAGAGCGTTCGTTGAACTCAAGTAAGTGTCGGCGTTTCATAGGCGGCTTCTTTCTCTGGGGTCGAAATGGCCCTATCGGATTACCGCGAATTGAGAAGCCCCTAAATGAGAAATGGGAAAAATATTTTAAACCGGTATTGCGAAACTAGACCAATTGAACCTCAAATAGCCTTATTCTACCTCAAACACACCATCGATCTCTACAGCCACACCAAAGGGCAAACTGGTTACGCCCACCGCAGAGCGTGCATGGCGACCATTATCGCCAAACACTTCAATCATTAGCTCTGAAGCGCCGTTGATGACATGAGGTTGCTCTACAAACTCAGGCGTACAGTTCACAAAGCCATTGAGCTTCACCGCTTGGCGCACGCGGTCTAAGTCGCCGCCGCAAGCTTCTTTAAGCTGCGCAATCACATTGGTGGCTACCAACCGAGCACATGCTTGCCCTTCTTCAACAGAGTAATCTTTGCCAAGCTTGCCCTGGTACTCAAACTTGCCCTCGACCATAGGCACCTGCCCAGCCACGTAAACCAGGTTGCCAGTGCGTACGGTGGGCACATAATTGGCGGCCGGTTTGGCCGGAGGTGGTAATACGATTCCAAGGTCTTTTAAGCGTGCTTCGATTTTTCCAGACATGTAAAACTCCCAGGTAATTGGCCAAGCAGGCATATCCTCTCGGCGAGAGGGTTTCAAATGGTCCCACTCGGTGCTTTCGATTACCCTTAAAAAGTTCCTGATAACATCAACATGCGGTTTTTTGGCTACAAACCAAGGCTTTTCGCAGGCCAAGCACACATATTATTGCTTCATTTGTTCCGGTTGTTCCGGTTGTTTTCACGTTTGTTTTCAAGTACCTGCTGCACCCGGTCTACTTTGATTTAGACCAAAACACTATGTGGAGATTTAACGATGCGCCCCTGGGAAATTCTTGACCACCAAAGCGTTCCTGACGAGACGGAAGTTATCTATCTCATGAACCGAGGCTCGGAATACGTCATTCAGGTTGATGGCCGAGAACTCATGAGCAGCCGCCTCCATGGTTCAGAGGACGCGCTCTCCGATTGGGCCTGTGACCGTCTCGACCATTTGGAAGATGCCCGTATTCTCGTCGGCGGTTTAGGCATGGGTTTCACTTTGGCCGCAGCTTTGCGCCGCGTTGGTGAAAACGGTCAGGTTACCGTGGCGGAACTCATACCAGCCGTGGTGCGCTGGAATGAGGGACTCTTAAGTAAAATCGCCAAGCACCCACTTAAAGATCCCCGAGCCGTAGTCTATGCGGGAGATGTGGGCGACCTCGTAGAGAAAAGCGAAAAGCCTTGGAGCGCTATCTTGTTAGATGTGGACAATGGCCCGGAGGCTTTAACACGCCCGTACAATGGATGGCTTTATTCACCTAAAGGCCTTCAATCAGCCTACGATTCACTTATTCCAGGAGGCGTGCTTGGCATCTGGTCAGCAGCACCCGACTCCAAGCTAACTCAGCGCCTTAACAAAAGCCGGTTCGAAGTAGAGGTCTTGCCTCATACTGAGAAAGGCCGGCCCACTGAAGATGGCAGCGGCACCCACACGCTGTGGATGGCCAAGCGCCCTGCATAGCCATTGATGGCTTAGATGATAAGCCAAAGCCTCAACGACCGCGCCCCTGCTACGAGCGCCTGCTTGTTTTTACTCGCTGGCGTATCGCATCGGTATCCAAAGTAGAATTCCAAGCAGTCCGTTATGGCATTTGAGCGCTTCGGTAAATAACTCGCGGCCACGAAACTGATTACCCACGGTCCCCAAGGCCAACCTATATACATTGCTGCTCAATATGGCTCTTGGTTTTGATTTTTGGTTTCAACCAAAATAATGGTTCGAAACGTCTATATTATGGCGGGCGTGTCATCCAGCCTAATCTGCAAGTTATTGGGATTACAGTTGTTGTGGGGTTTATAGGGCGGGCCATTATTATGGCACGTTGTTTGCTCTCTGGGGCTGGGGCATTGCCAATGTGTGGCCACTCCTATTGGACCTGTTTTGTTTAGGAATATGATTATGAAGAAAATAACCACCCTCAACCTTGAAATCACCGAATTCGTCACTCGGTGCACCCTGGTGACACTATTCATGGTGTCTGGCATCTTGCCGGCGCATGCTGGCGTGGACCCATTACTTGGTACAACATGGGGACAAGGCGGTGCGTATCAAAATGCAACTCCGACACAAAACGGTGAGCTTACCTATCCGGATTGTACAACCATAGCGTCGGCACAAATTCTCTACTACTACCAGTATCAGAATCACGCGAACGAAGAGGTCTCCTATGGGCTCGACAATAGCGGCCTGGTTCATCCAGATGTGGAAGGTAGAACACTCTATCTCGACCTTCCCAGCCACAGCTATGACTACACTGCCATGGCGGCGTCGCTTGATGGGGCAACCCAATCCGAAATTGATGCAACCGCTACGTTTATCTATCACGTCGCTGTGTCACTGAACGCCCAATTTGGGAATGGTGAGGGGTCTTCCGCAACTGGTAAACAGGTTGAAAATGCTTTTCGATACAACTGGGGCTACAACAATATTTCCCGTCGTAACATGTCGGTGATTTCGAAGAGCGCCTTTGGTTATAGTGATGCGGAGTGGGCAGATGTGATTCGTGCAGAAATCGACGAAGGTCGCCCGGTTTTGCATATGGCTCAAAAGACGGATGAAAACGTTGGACATGCGTTTGTCATCGATGGCTACAATGACGCGGGCAAGTTTCATGTCAATTGGGGTTGGGGTGGTTCAAGCAATGGCTACTACGATGTGAATGTGTTGGAAGATCCCAACGGTCGGCGTTGGAGCCGTGACGCGATGATTTTTCGTGGACTCGAACCAGAGGCTGGTTTCGCGCTTACACTTGATGATGACACAAATCAGCCCGGCCCAACGCAGCAGAGTGTTTACTCATGGAATGGTACCGGTTCTCTCATCAGCTATGCGTCAGGAACAAAGAAGGGTTATGGACTCACCAAGGATGAAACTGCGATTCATACGACCAGCAACACAAACCTGTGGTTGTGACTAATGTCTGGTAGCATCGGCGTTGTTCTTCGACCTTGTCTCTTGGTTGTGATTGTAGCCTCGCTGAACAAGCAGGTGACCACCGACGAGTTATTTGGTTGGGGCTGGAAGATTTACGTTCTTACCGCGCTCTTGTTCTTGGTTGTTTCTTTGGTCTCTAGGCAAGGTCCATTGGAGATGG
>JABJBS010000114.1 GCA_018668695.1 Deltaproteobacteria bacterium | reverse complement strand
CTTGTGTTTTGAGGTGGTTTGGGCACACCCCTTGCAAGGTTAGTTCATGTGATGATTTTCGTGCAAATATACAAATCGATTTTGGCATTGTCCTGCGAGGCAAGTGTGAGTCTCGTCTACGCATTGGGTGGACATGATTTTTGGAGTGTGAGTGTTGGGGGCCTATCGCAGGACAATGCCTTTTTATTTAGTAAGCCAGGAGGGTTGTGCAGATGAACATTAATACGCCGCTCTTAAGTGCCGAGGAAATGGAAGCCCTAAGGGCGGATCTCGCGCAACCTAAATCCAGGCAAGCTGAGCCAGTTGATTTGGCCAGCGGGGATCATGCGCTTCGCAAGGTTGTTCCGATTATTGAGCGCCGCTTAGAGCTGCTCACCGGTGCAGTCGATATGGCTGTAGCCCGTACGATTCGTGAAACCTTAACCAATAAGACTGATCCGCCAGACGTTATCGGTCCACGTACGGCCTCTGGCACGATGCGTGAGCTGGCGATGGTTGCCGAAATCCATGCCGCCGAATACGGCTTGGTGGGGTACTTAGGTATGGAAACTCTCTTGAGTTTCCTATTGATTGAACGAGCATTCGGGGCTGCTGTGGCCACAGGGCCTGCGGCGGATGCAGACTGGGTTACTCCCCAGCGGCAGCGACTTACAAGCGTTGAGCGTCATACTCTGATGCCTCTTATGAATGTGTTGGCTCGAGAATTACGAATTCGTGTATTTGAAGAATTGGATGAGGATTTTCAAGTAGAACCGATTCCGGGTGGATTACCACCAGAGCTCCCACCGCAGGTTGAAAGCACCATTATGTGGCGCATGCGGTTTGATTTGGGCGGTGAGAAGAGTGGGCTGGTATTGATTTTACTCCCGAATATTCTCGAGCTTTTAATTCGCAAGGACCGAGTAGAGACCGACGAACTGCCTTTTATTATGTCGGCACATGTTCACCAGACGAAGGTCAAGGTCAGCAGCAACCTCGGTGCGGTGAATATATCTGTGAACGAATTGTTGAAGTTAAAAGAGGGGGATCTACTTCGCTTGGACAGAAGTCAGGAAGAAGTTGTTCCAGTGATGGTGGAAGGCAAAACGAAGATGTTGGGCATGCCTATTCAGTGTAATGGTGCGTTCGGTGTTGAGATTAAGGCGAACTACAAATGACAGACGATATGACTGTGCCTGAGGGCGATGATTATGATGAGATGGATATGGATCCAAGGGACCTCGACAGGGTCTTAGACGTTCGGATTGAGCTTGCGGTTGAGCTGGGTAGACGCCGGGTACGTATTTCAGAAGTTTTGTCCCTGGGGCCTGGTTCGGTCATAGAATTTCCAAAATCAGCCGATGAACCCCTCGATATTATGGTCAACGACCAGCTCGTCGCTCGCGGCGAAGCTGTGGTCATAGGCGAGCGCTATGGTGTTAGAATCACTGAGGTTGTTAGCCCTAATGAGCGTCTCAAAAGCAGCGGCGTAGTGAAAGAGGTGCCATTATGATTACAACTTTAACTCTGTGTAGCACATTGCTGATGGGGGCCGGTTTTTGGACTCCTGATGCACCAAATGTTGAAGAGCACTCCTTTGTTTTATCGATGGATGAACTGGACCGGGATTCGTTGGAGCAGGCGCGGATGCACCGAGCAACCAATCGTAAGATTGTGGTGTTTATTCCGGGTTTACGGGCAAAGCGTATAGTCCGCAAATACAAAGAAGGCCCTGTTAAGACGATGCGTGTGAAGCGCTTGAAGCGGGGCTCGACGATTTCGCTTTTTACACGAGGCTCATCACGAGAAGTTTTCAAAAACCTCAAGCTTGAGACCCGCACTGGCAAGGCAATAAGCATCAATATGATGCAGGAAGAGCCTGAAAGTGCAATCAAGTCGGTTGCGGAGAAGGCGGCCGCGGTTGCGAATGTGGTTGTGGAAGAAGCATCGGCCAGGAACGATGGGGAAGCTAACGTTGAAAAGCCAAGATTGGCCACGGGTAGCAGTACTATGGCCGCGTCCGGTTTTTTCGGCCTTATCATCGCGGCATTGAGCATGATTCTCTGGTTTCTGAAGAGCAACAAGAAAATCGACCTTTTGGATGATTCGATTGATGTCGTTGCGGTTAAGCCGTTCGGCGGAAAGCACAAGCTTGCATTGATTGAGACATGCGGTGAAAAGCTTCTGCTGGCAG
Source organism: Deltaproteobacteria bacterium (assembly GCA_018668695.1). Taxonomy (NCBI): domain Bacteria; kingdom Pseudomonadati; phylum Myxococcota; class Myxococcia; species Deltaproteobacteria bacterium. The sequence goes on along the minus strand of JABJBS010000114.1, from coordinate 7,565 downwards.
CCAGTGATAAGGGCGTAACGCTCCTGAGCCATGTGGGAAGCCATTTGGTACCTGAGCAAGAGCAAGGTATGGGTGCCGCTTTTGGTGGCTTCAATATCCCTGACTTAAACCCTGTACCGCGGGCCGAGCCTGAAATGGCTGAAGATGACTTCATACCGGTGCCTACTGAGACGACAGCGGCAGCAGCTCGCCCTTTAGCGAAGGATTTACCCGAGCTTGAGAGTGATGACTCGTTGAAGCTTGCGACTGCAAAGATTAACTCTGGGTCTTTGTCGAAAGACCTGGAGGGCTTGGTAAAGCTGCGTGAGAAGCGTACGACCAAGAGCAAGATGGCCGTAAGCGGCTTAGCCGGTCATTTAGCTAACCGCTATCGCAGTGGTGCGGCAGCCTAATTAGGCTAAGTTCCCAGTGAGCGGATAGGTGAGCTGCGTCAAGGCGCGTCCGTTTGCGAGATTGCCACCCAAGGCAACCGTAAGCTCACTGCCTCTTCTGTGTCTGGCCTCATCAAGGCCCGGTCTGGAACCTTAACTGGACCGATTTAGCCGAGTTTCTCTCGGCATGATTCCTGTTTTCCCCATCCAATCCAGCAGATCGTCAAAGGCCCGTCATTCCGTCGGCACCTTGGCGGAAATCTTGAGTTATTTTTCAGCTAAGCAGGGTTCTTTTTATGTTTGGAACAGATAAATGCTATATAAATCAATCACTTAGGTTCGATCGGCTGCTTTTTCAACTTTGGGCACAACCCTTGCATACCTATAAGATATGAAGATTTCCGACCAAGTAACCACCAACGAGCCAGCATCGCAGAGCGGGGCTGACACCATGGCGGTACGTAATGCTGAGAAGGCTGGAGCGACAAGCCTGGCGCGGATGGCGGGACTCATTTCTGTCGCAACCGCACTGATTCTTTTGATTCCAAGTCTCTCGTCGGCAGCTTCAAACTTCAACATCAGTCTCAACGGCGACAGCGACACTCAGATGGGTGCGGCCTTGAAGATGATTTTCGTTCTAACGCTCATCACCTTGGGACCAACCGTTTTACTTACGATGACCAGCTTTGTTCGAATCGTAGTGGTGTTCTCGCTGCTTAAAACCGCTTTGGGAACCCAAACGACACCTCCGCAGCAAGTATTGATGGGATTAGCCTTGTTTTTGACCGTCGCGATTATGTGGCCAGTGGGTCAGGACATCTACACGCGCGGCGTAGGCCCATACATGGAAGGCGAAATTGAGGCGAAGGAAGCCCTCTATCAGACGATTACTCCTCTGCGTAAGTTCATGTTGAAGCAAACTCGTGAAGCCGATTTGATGCTTTTTTACGAAATCAACAAGGAAGCTCGGCCGGACAAGCCTTCAGACGTGGAAATGCACTTACTGATTCCAGCATTCGTCATCTCTGAGCTGCGTACGGCATTCGAAATGGGATTCCTCGTATTTATCCCATTCCTATTACTCGACATGGTCGTGGCGTCTTTAACGATGTCCTTGGGTCTGGTTATGTTGCCTCCCGCGCTTTTGAGTATGCCTTTGAAGCTGATGCTCTTTGTCTTGGCTGATGGTTGGAATCTCATGGTCGGCTCAATCGTTAGGAGTTTCGGGTGAACTCTGAATACGTCATGCAGGTATTAAACGAGATGCTGACCTTAGCGGCGGTTATATCGTTTCCGTTATTGGGAATAGGTATCTTTGTGGGTCTCATCGTTGCCATCTTCATGGCCGCGACCCAGATCCAGGAAGCTTCATTAAACTTCGTGCCCAAAATCTTCGCGATTGGCATCGCGCTGATTATCGTGGGTCCGTGGATGATTGATACGCTTGTAAATTATACAGTCGACCTTTTCGCAGGAATCGTTGAACTCGGACCAGGAGTTTATCGATGAATTTGAGCGGGATGGAAAGTATCGCAATTTCGTACGGCCTTGTTTTAGCAAGGGTAGGCGGCGTTGCGGTAGCATTACCACTCTTCTCGTTCGAAGTGGCTCCGATGGTTTTCAGAACCATGTTTGTGGTGCTTTTAAGTACCGCTCTTTTCGTCTCGATGCCGCCTGTGGCGCTTCCTGCAGAACTTCTGCCCGCTATTTTCATGGACTTCCTAAATGGTGTGTTCATGGGTTTGCTCGTTCGGGTTGCACTGGGTGCAGTTGAGGTTGCGGGTGAAATTGCGGGCGTTCAAATGGGTTTTGGATTTCAGAAAACAGTAAACCCATTGAGCCGTGAGCAGAGTGGCCCAGTGACGAACATCATGTTTACCATGGCAGGTGTTTTGTTCTTCACTTCCGAAAGCCATCATCAAGTTGTTCGGGGCCTGGCGCTTAGCTTGCATACGATGCCGCTTGGCGGCGCAGAATTTCGCGGTGATATCGAGGGACTCGTAATGCACAACGGTGCATCCATGCTTGAAGCAGGGTTTCTTATTAGCCTGCCATTGATTGTGGTCTCAGTTATCACTCAGCTTTGCTTCGGTCTTTTGACCCGGGTGGCGCCGCAGCTCAATGTGTTCGCGCTTGGTTTCGCTTTTATGATTGGAATCGGATTTTGGTCATTGTTGCTTTTTGCACCAAATGTTGGCTGGTCGATTCATAACTTTTTTGACAGAAGTCTTGAGGACTTAGTGTCGACGGTGGCTGGATAATGTCGGATCAGTCAGACGAAGATAAGGAAGAAGCCCCCACGGGGAAAAAGCGTGCTGAAGCACGCGAGAAGGGTCAATTTGCACAAAGCAAAGACCTTAACACCCTGTCCTTGTTGGTTGGTGGTGTGGCAGCTTCCATGGTCTATTTCACCCAGAGCGCGGTGAGCATGACTGCCTTTATGCAGCAGACCTTAGGTGACCTGTCTCAGCCGATTGGTGCTCCGCTCTATGACGCGATGGCTGATACTTACATGCTAACGTCTTTGCCGGTCATGGTAACTGGTCTTGTTGTAGCCATTGCATTCGGTCTTGCTCAGTCAAAAGGTTATTTTAATCTTGAGAAACTATCTGAGCCGAATCTCGATAATCTGATCAATCCGCTTATGGGAATCAAAAATTTACTTTTGACCAAAAAAGCAGCGACTCAATTTCTCTTTTCTTGTTTTAAAATCGTCGTTGTCGGTGGTCTTTGCGCTCATGTTATCTGGGGCTGGCTCGAGGGCTACACCACAGCCGAGGCTTATGCACTCGGCAGTATTCTTGACGGTGCTAAAGACGTCGTAATGGAGCTGGTTATGAAGGCCGGCGTGGCATTCATGATTATCGCGATCATTGATTTCATCATTAACTGGTATGAAACAGAGCAGCAGTTGAAGATGAGCTTTAAGGAGATCAAGGACGAGCATAAAAGCACCGAGGGAGACCCAAAAATGAAGGGCCGCCGGATGCAAATGGCTAGAGACTTGGTGGATTCTCGTTCAGTTAAGCATGTTGCAGAAGCTGACGTAGTGGTTGTTAACCCAACTCACTATGCGGTGGCAATCAAGTACGACGGCTCAAATATGGCGGCTCCAAAAATAGTCGCTAAAGGCGTTGATGAGCAGGCTGCTCGGATTCGGTCAATAGCACGGCAGAATCACATTCCAGTGATTCCGCAACCACCTTTAGCCCGTGCGCTGTATCGCCAGGTTAAAGTGGGCGGCGAAGTACCAACCGATCTCTATCAAGCGGTCGCATTGGTCTTGGCACATGTTTATCGCCGTAAAGGTAAAAACAATCGGAGCGCAGCATGAGTGACGCAGCCAAGCAACTAACGGGTCGCACACAAGGCGGCTCAGCACGAAGAGGCCCGCTCTCGATCATCGGTACAGATAACCTCTTTGCTGGCGCCATGGTTGGCGTGATTGCAGTGATGATTCTCCCACTGCCTAGTTTCATTATGGATCTACTGCTTTCATTCAGCATTAGCGCGGCGATGGTGATTTTTATTCTATCGCTTAACATTGAAAAGCCGCTCGACTTAAGTTCGTTCCCATCGATTCTTCTTGTTTTGACGCTGGTAAGACTTTCGCTAAACGTTGCCTCGACCCGGTTAATTTTAAGTAAGGGCGACCAGGGCGCCGATGCAGTGAGCCGAGTCATTAAGTCTTTCGGAGAGTTTGTCGTTGGCGGCAACTATGTCCTCGGTATCATTATCTTCCTTATCCTTGTTATTATTAACTTCGTCGTTATTACCAAGGGCTCAGGTCGAATTGCAGAAGTATCAGCACGTTTTACCTTGGACGCGATGCCGGGCAAGCAGATGGCCATCGATGCCGAGCTAGCAGCAGGTGCCTTAACCGAAGCCGAAGCAAAGCAACGAAGAGAAGACATTCAAACTGAAGCGAACTTTTTTGGCGCAATGGATGGTGCTGCAAAGTTTGTCCGCGGTGATGCCATTGCGGGACTGGTCATTACTGCCATTAATATCATCGGCGGCTTAATTATCGGTACCATGCAGCAAGACATGGATGTGGCTGAGGCCGCTAAAACGTATACCATGTTGACCGTTGGTGATGGCTTGGCCTCACAACTACCATCGCTTTTAACGAGTGTTGCATCAGGTGTTATCGTCACTCGAACATCGACCCCCGGCGCATTGGGCGATACGGTTATGGACCAAGTATTAGGTCCAAAGCGCCCGTTGGTCCTTTCTGCGGTCTTTTTGGGAGCACTGGGTATTGTGCCAGGAATGCCGCATGTCCCATTTCTACTCTTAGCAGCGGGCATGGCCTACATGGGTCTCAAAAGTGATGACACCGCGTCTGAAGAAGAAGAGTTCGAGGAGCAGCAGGAAGCTCAGTCTTCTAAGAGTGAAAAAGAACGAGAAGAACTTGAGAGCCTACTGCCTGTAGACCTCTTGGAAGTCGAAGTGGGATACGAGTTGGTTCCGCTTGTGGATGGTAATCGTGATGGCGCGCTGCTTGGTCGTATCAACGGTATCCGTAAGCAGCTTGCACAAGATTTGGGTGTTGTTGTTCCGCCGATTCATATGCGTGACAACTTGCAATTACGCCCAGGTGAGTATCGTGTCATGTTGTGCGGAAACAACATTGGCGCGGGAGTTTTGCAGGTTGGTGCGATGCTGGCAATGAACCCCAGCGGTGGGATGCCAGAGTTAAACGGTGAAGGAACGACCGAACCGGCGTTTGGGTTGCCTGCTAAGTGGATTTCACAAGCGGACTCTGAACGCGCTGAGCTTATGGGTTACACGGTTGTTGATGCCGCGACAGTCGCAGCGACACATCTAGGTGAATTGCTCGCTCGAAACTGCCACTTGTTGATTGGTCGACGTGAATTTGCCGAGCTCATTGAGCTTCACAGCCGAGAGAATGAAAAGGTTATTGAGGAACTTATCCCCAATATCTTGCAGCCTGGTCAGGTGATTAAGGTTCTTCGAAATCTTCTCTCCGAACGTATCTCAATTCGAGATTTCAGAACGATTCTTGAAACTCTTGCTGATTTTGGTGACGATATTAAAGACCCAGATCAGCTTACAGAGGTTGTGCGACAAAGACTGTCTAAGCAGTTGACTGCAAGCTTCTTAGACAGCGCCGGCAACGTCTCAGCACTGGTTCTATCTCCTCCAGTTGAGATGATTTTCCGGCGCCTGCAAAACCCAGCCAGTGGCGGAGTCCTCAATGCAGAGGAACTTCAGGGTATGCTCGACCAGTTCCAGCACAGTGTAAGCACTTTGCCAGGTACTGAAGGAATGCCGGTAGTCGTTGTTCCGGCTGATATTCGACGCTCGGTGATGATGTTCGTAGGACGTCATATACCTGGTATTAGTGTTCTTAGTTTTCGCGAAATTGAGTCAGATGCCAATCTACAGACGATTGGTGTTGTTGGTGGGGCCATTGATGGTCAATTGAGAGGGGCGGCGTAAAATGCAAGTTAAGAAGTTCATCGCAAAAGATATGCAGGATGCATTGGTAAAAGTTAAAGAAGAACTGGGTTCAGACGCGATTGTGTTTGGTTCTCGGCAGATTCGCACCAAAGGTATGTTTGGTCCGGCGGAGATTGAGGTAACTGCTGCAGTTGATGATGTGAATCCTGCGGCAGCGGCAGCAGCGGCTGGATTTCAAGCGAATGCCGCTCGTGATGCGAACAACAGCGATGTTTTCGATGTGCGACTTAAGACGCTCCGTAACGAAATCAGAGGATTGCGTGAAGATTTACGCACTGAAGAATTCGAGTCGGCCCGGGAAATGCTCGTAGACCAACTTGAAGGTGTGCGTGAAATTCTGGCAGCTTACTCAATTAAGAGTGTTGGCGGTACTCAGGATTGGTTTACTTGTATCCTGGACAGCGCAGATGTTGACCCTGAGTTTCGTCAACGAATCGTTGCTCGCTGCCATCGCCGTTTTGAGCGCCTGGCCGCTGACAATGAAGTTGCGGCGCGGTCTGGAACATCGCTTCAAATGCAGGCCATTACAGAGGTGATGGGTGATATTCTCGACACTGAGCGTTACAGTGGACCAGCTCGTAACAAAGTCGTTGCAGTTGTTGGCCCAACGGGCGCGGGTAAAACGACGACACTCGCTAAGTTGGCGGCCAATGCTAGCCTTATTCGAAAGCAGAAAGTTGGCTTGATTACGACCGACACTTACCGTGTTGGCGCAGTTGACCAGCTTCGTCACTATGCAGACTTAATCGGTGTGCCTCTGGAAACTGTGAGTACGCCTGAGGAATTCTCATACGCAATGAACCGTTTCGCACGGTATGATCTTGTGTTGGTGGATACGGCAGGTCGTAACCCAGGTGACCAAAACCAGGTGGCTGATTTACGGACAATGTTTCGCCAGTATGACGTAGAAACCCATTTGGTTATCCCTGCGGCGACTCGTCAGTACGAAGTGAACGATATTTTAGTTCGATATCATGGCCTTGCACCGGCAGCTTTGATCTTCACGAAATATGATGAAGCTCGAGTGTTTGGCGCCATGGTGAATGCTGTAATGGCTTCAGATTTGCCTATCTCGTTTATTACGATGGGACAGCGCGTTCCTGAAGACATCACGCGGCCACGGCCGCAAGCAATTGCACGAAGAATCGCAGAAAGTGTGTTGGAGTTTGCTGGCCCAAGCGTGGGAAGAACGGTAGAAACTCAAGAGGATCAATTAACGCGAATGGCTGGGTAGAGTGTGGGGATGTTGGGGTCGCTTGCTGAGGGAATAGAATCCCGGGGGATAGTCGAAATGACTCAAGGTAACGATATGTCGAATACTGGTACAACCAATGAAGCACCTGCACGTGTCTTGGCAATTGCCAGTGGCAAAGGTGGGGTTGGGAAGACCAATATTGTATCGAACTTGGCAATTGCTTTTTCGCGGGCCGGTAAACGTGTTTTGGCGATGGACGGTGATTTAGGTTTGGCTAACCTGGACATTGCTTTTGGCCTTACGCCAGACATGACTTTACTCGACCTATTCGATGGTACGGGTACGATTCAGGAAGTCATTTGTGATGGACCTGAAGGCGTGAAGCTTTTACCTGGTTGCAGTGGTCGTTACGACGTTGCGAACCTAAATGAGCAAGAGCGTTTTTCTCTCTTTGCTGCCATCGATAGCCTTGAGGATGATTTTGATATTTTGATGGTCGATACAGGCGCCGG
>JABJBS010000113.1 GCA_018668695.1 Deltaproteobacteria bacterium | reverse complement strand
CCTCTGGGCAAGGGTGGTTGGCATCACAGACCAAAACACAAGCACCCGTGATACTCCCGCAAAGTGGCTGGAAACCAAAACAGATCAGATCGGGTTTGCATGCGTTGAAATAATCCTCTCCGCTTGCCGCCCCATTTGGAATAAAGCAAACCTCGTTCAGGCCCGCGCGGGGGTCATCCCCACAATTGTCTGAATCTAATGGAAAGCACCCACCGGTTCCGGCATCCGTGGCCATACAAGTAAAATTTGTTTCGCAATCATCATTAGACTGACAAACCTCGGAACAAAAAGAACTCACCCCATCTGATAAACAAAAACCGGAATTACAATCTTCGCCAGAGGAACAAGGCTCACAAATATCAACAGGGGTAGCAGACTCGCCGTAACCGGGGCGGCAAAACGAGCTTTCCACCGCAGGGTTATTCACTGTCTCAGTGACACAAAGAAATCCGCTGGGACAGCCATTTTGCGAAGAACAGTCTTTGGAGCAAGAGCCGTAACTAAGATTACCTGCCGGCCGGATGCAGCTAAAACCACTTAAGCACTGTGCATCGGACGTACATTGTTCACCGGCGGCGCGCTCACTTCCCGCATCCCGTAAGGGGTAGAGGTCACAAACGCCTGCCAGCTCATGAGATGATAACTCGTGATCCCCAGAGTTACCGCTGCCCGTAGAAAACATGATGGAGTCCGTGCATTCCACGTGGCCAAAGCCAACAAAATGACCTGCCTCATGTAAAGCAACGCTTTCGATGTCGTAGCAATTTGCATTGACCGAATCGCAGCCGGTCGAACTCGATGATGCATCCACTCGAAAAGCGTAGTCGTGACCATTGAACATCAGGTCACCATCGACCGCGAGCCCAGTCGTATTAAAAAACAAAACCTCAGTGTAAGCGACAGTCGAAGAACTCAATGCAACATTCGTTTCGGAACTGTCCCACACGACCGTGTTCTGAGTGGAGATGGGTCCATTATCAGACCACACATCGCCTCGGTCGCCCCCGCCATAAAGTACCTCAGCTTGTTCAATCAAAAGATTCGCAGAGCCGGACCCACAAGCCGCAGCTCCCCAAGCATCAAAACCACGCTGAACTGCAGATGCGGCGTCGGAAGCTGTAATCTGAGCGCCACCACCCGTATTCGGCTCACCTGCACTCTGATGGAGAATCACAGGGTTGTCATTAATCGGCGGAGTTGCTGACCAAAAGTAACCCAACGGGTAATAGGTTTCACTGCTATCACATCCAATGGGCGCGTTAGCGGTACCCGCCGCATAGGCCGGCAGTCCCAATAGAAGAGTAGAAATCAAGGCCAACTTTCTCATTGGTTAACCTCCCCTGCTTGAGGCAGCGCGAGAGGGTTCATCTCGGTTTCCATACGTTTCCACAAAACATCGAGTTCGATGGCTCTGAGCCGAAAAATCTCTTTACTCACTGACTGCCCTGCACCGCCCACAAGACTAAGCCCATCAAGTTCCCGAAAAGCGAGGAAGCCGCTCTCAGGGCTGCCCTTCAATTCAATCCACCCTAACGACAAACCTTGCGGGGTCCAGAGATTAGATTTCTTCTCAAGTAAGACCAATGCCCAATCTCCGACCCGAGGAGTCGGCGCTCCTGCGACCATCGAGGTAAGGCCGTTTTTAAGCACACCGCCAGGCACCACAATGGAGATGACCTCTCCAGGCCCTACTCCACGCAGCGCTCGAAACACGCGCAACTGCGCCGTGGTGATGACACCGCCTCTTGGCTGAATCGCGGTATTGACTCCGATAATGGTTCCCATAACGACCGCATCGCTTCGCTGAATTAGCTGGGCTTCACTTTCAACTTGAACAACGGCTGCGCCGGCCAAAGCGGGGATAAAAACAACAAGTGAAATAGTGAGTGCCCGAATCATGCCCATCATGTGTTTAACCTCTAGCTTCTTCAAATAATGTCAAACGTCTTGCCGCACCACGTACTTCAAAAACCTGTTTTAGATATCAGCCTTAGAGCCATTTGGGCTTGACCGAGCCGGTCAACCAAACCTCCGAAGGAATCCCCTCTGCATAGACCTTGCCATCAGCGTCACGCTTTTTCGTTTTGCGACACAGAAGTTTGAAGGCCAGAGATTCCCCTACTTTGCCGATAATCTCAGACTCTTTGCGAATCAGCTTAAACTTCACCATAGCAGGCATTCCCTCAGAGAGATGTCGAAAGCGGCACTTGGCTCCTTTTTTCTTAAAACCAACGACTTGACCCTTCTTCACTTTAAGCTTTGCTTTTAGTTCAGCTGCAATGACCCAGCCTGAGAAATCACCGTTTTTGGTAACGATACTCAGCTCATATTTCTTCTTCTTTTTCGTAACCTTCGTTTTCTTCAACGGGATTTGGAGGAGCGGTTCAGAGACGCTGAAATCCTCGTCACCCCATTCAAGGCTCAAACTCTTACTCACCGGCAGATCTGCCAAGTTTTCTTTACAAGCGCTTTGTGTCCAGGCGAAACAGAATAAACCAAAATACAATATACAACGGTACAAACTACGGTGTCCTTTCAGGGCGTTCCAATAACGCCATCTTGGACAAGCTGAGCAAGAATACGCATTGTATCAAGTCGGTCCATTCCCGAAATGAGAAGGATATCTTGATACCGTGATGCACCATCAACCTGCGATAGGATGAAGCCTGCGCGGTGGTCTAAGTCCTGCCAAACCAACTGATCCGGCGGTAACAAAACAACGGGTGTTGCTCCCAAGTCACCACCAACTTTAGATTCATACATCTTGACCAGTTTTTCACCGCACGTAGCCCGTGCTTCAAGCGCTAAACCGTGCTCGGGCTCAAGTTCAAGAATCTGCTCTACCACTTCCAAAGCATCGGTTAGGTCGTCCAGTTCCAAAAACTGCTTCAACCTTGTTTCCAGAGCTCTAAGCCTCATTCCAGCTTCGTCGCCGATAACATATTCACCGGTCTCTGAGACTGCTTCGATCAGCGTAATGCCTGTATTGGAAAGGTCGTCTTCTTCTTCGGGCTCAGCGGCTCCCCAACCATCCAGCATGTCTGAAGGTGGGTCAGGAGCCAGTACCATCGGGGACATCCCCGGATTCGTAGGGTCCAGCGGAGGTAGGTCCTGCGTTTTGAACTCACTCGTCGTTGCATCGCCCCCGGCGTTATTGAAATCCTCAGTATCGGTCGCATCAATAATCAGGGCAGAAAGATCAGTAGCGTCTGTATCCGCCGTAGGTTCATCTTCAGGTAACTCAGGTTCGATAAAAGAGTCGGTGCTCACTGGGATATCAAGCGCTGAAAAAGGAGCGGTATCGATGTCCCAGCTGTCAGCGAGCTTGGGCATTGGAACCATAGGCTGAGTAACCTCAGACAACACAGGGCGCGTTGTCTCCATTGTGGGCTCACCGATATCTACCTCAAAGCCATCATCTTCGAGTTCTTCCTCAACCGCAGCATCTTCGCGTAAATGAGGAGGTAGTCCGTAGTAAATATAATCGTGTCCTCCCACCGTGACCTCAATAGGGTCACGGGCCCGGCTCATCACATGCTCTACACTCATTCCCAACTCACTCTCAACTTGAGCGAGGCTATCAGGTGAAAGTTTCTCGAGGTATCGTAAATGACTTAAGACTGCTGGGTCGCCAGGATAAGAAATCAGCGCCTCAAGCAACAGCCGTACAGCACTGGTTACTTCTCCAATTGAGAAAAGCTCGACAGCTTGGCTGAGCTTTGGATTTTCACCAGCTTCACTCATACTCAATTTACCCGCGCATCCATTTGTTCAAGAAAACTATCAATTCGATTCAAGGCACGTTCCGTTTCGTCCATTCGTGAAGTGTCACCGCTGTCGATAACATCGCGGCATCTGTTAAGAGCCTCATGGGTCTTTTCGACAGGTTCTGCTCCTACCAAGTCGCCAATCCCGCGCTCCTCAAGACCGGCGAGCCGCGCTTTCACCATGTGAAAATGTTCTTCCACCTTAGCCCGGTGACTTTGCACGGCATCCGTCTCCACCGCGGCCAAAAGATTCTGCTTGGTTCTATCAACCATATCTCGGATTTCTTCATCCGTAAGACCACTCGATGCCGTAACCGTGAGGTTCTGTGACTGTCCGGTTTCCTGGTCTCGGGCCGACACACTCACCATGCCATCGGCACTGATCTCAAACTTAATATCGATCTTCAGTTCACCCCGGCCCGCCTCTCGTAAGCCATCCAGTAAAAACTCACCCAGCAGCTCGTTTTGGTCGCCTCGTGTCGAACGGCCCTGCATCACCAGAATGCGCACCTGGGTTTGTCCGTCACGGGCAGTCGTAAACTCTTTTGTGGCACTGGTTGGAATTGTCGTATCGCTGGGAATCACAATGTCGAACAAGCCACCGGCAACCCCGATGCCCAAATCGTGACTGGTAACATCCAAGAGCAGCGTCTCGGATGCACCGGCACCCAATAGAGAACCCTGAATCGCAGCACCCGCCGCAACAGCCTCGTCGGCGTGGACACCACGGGTCGGTGGCAATCCAAAAAAGTCACTAACTGCCTGCGTAATCCTTGGTACTCGCGTCATTCCACCCACAAGAATCACCGCATCTAGCTCGCTGGCTTTAAGTCCTGACTTCTCCATCGTTTCACGGCAAATCGCCAACGCTCGGCGAATCAAATCATCAACTAAGTCGTGGAAAATCTCGCGAGTAATCACTTGCTGCACATGCAACGCACCCACGTTGGCCGCAGAGTGAATAAACGGAAGGTTGATCTCCGAGGAATCGGCCTCACTCAGTTCAATCTTCGCCTGCTCAGCTGCCGCACGCAGTCGTTGCAACGACATCTTATTTTCACGCAAGTCGATTCCGTTTTCTTCTTCAAAAGATTTGGCAAGCCAATCGATGATGCGGTCGTCAAAATCTTCGCCACCGAGAAAGGAATCACCCGCCGTGGATAAGACTTCGAATACTTCCTGTCCGATTTCAAGAATCGAAATATCGAAGGTACCACCGCCCAAGTCGAAGACCACTGTCTTTTGGTTCAAACCCTTTTTAAACCCGTACGCCAATGCCGCTGCAGTGGGCTCGTTGATGATACGAAGGACTTCAAGCCCAGCTATCTGACCCGCATCACGCGTGGCTTGACGCTGATTATCGTTAAAATAGGCAGGTACAGTAATCACTGCGCGAGAGACTTCATAGCCCAGTTCGCTCTCAGCAATTCGTTTTGCTTCTAGTAAAATTTTCGAAGAGATTTCGGGGACGGCCAGCTGCTGCTCACCCAGGATCACACGTACATCACCGTTAGGTCCGGCTGCACAACTAAAGCTCAAGCGCGACAGTGCTTCCTTAACTTCTTTACTTTCATACCGACGGCCAATGAGACGCTTAACCCCGCCAACGGTATTGGTAGGGTTGGTGACTGCCTGTCGTTTCGCAAGATGGCCGACCAATTCGCCGCCCGATTCAACCAAAGCCACAACCGACGGCATTGTATTATGACCTTCACGAGTCTTAAGGATTCTAGGCCCGCCGGTCTCCATTACGGCCACACACGTGTTGGTCGTTCCGAGATCTATACCAATCACAACATCAGACATTGCGGCCTAACCTAAGAGCAAGCTCTGCCCACGAATTTGTCGACTGCGCCACCATCCAAACCACACGCTTTCACACATGAGTTACAAGACCACGGGACACACGGTCAGCCTTTTAAAAATCTACACAAAACAGTTCATTAGGAGCGTTTGCGCGACATTGAGGCATCGAGATCCCGTAGCATTTCTTTAGCACGGTCGTCCTCTGCGTCCAAGGAAGCGACCGCCACCAAATGCTCCCGAGCTATCTCGGGTTGGCCTGCGGCCTGAAAAGCAGCAGCAGCGGCCAGCCGAAACTCTTGTCTGTTGGGCGATGATGCAACCGCTCGGTCAGCATACTCCGCCGCCATATCCACATCACCGGCCGCCATGAAGGCCTGAGAGGCTCGTACGGCGTAGCTCCCCATGGTGGGCATTAAGTCTGCCGCTTCAGCGAATCTACGTGCTGCAGTGGCCGCAAAACCCATATCCAGCTCATCTTCGGCGCGGGCTGCCAGCCGGCGTGAACGATCTGTCTCAGCTTGCCGAGAAACTTCATCTCGCAGCGTCTTATATTCTTCCATAGATGGGTCATAAGTGACCGCCATCTTGAAGGTTTTTGCCGCTTTTTCCGAATTACCGCCACGAAGTTCACGTAGTCCCGTCTCATAAAGCTGTCGCCCAAACACCTGATTATCTTCGGTATTTTGGACCTTTTTCTTTCGCTTACGGTCGGTGAGGATTTGCTGGCGCCTTGCTTCGAGGCGATGGGCTTTTTCGTTCTCTTCAACTTGGCTCGGTTGGTTGCTTAGAGCCCGCATCTCGTCGGCCGAACGGGTCAACACAGATTCTTGAACCATAGCTGGTGCCCTGTGCTTTTGAGCATACTCTGCCCGGCGCTGAGGGTCTTGAAGCGTCGCATAGGCGCCTTTGACCCTTTGAAAAATAACATCAAGTCTATCTTGGTAGCCTCCAAGCTCGCGCCCGAAGAACCTATCTGGATGATAAAGCCTAGAAACCGCAAACCAACGCTGCTTTAAAAACGCCGGTTCGCAATTACCATCAACACCCAAAAGCTCCCAAAAAGTACAACTCGCTGTTAATTTCTCAGCGGAGATAATTTGCGTACGTTCATCAGCACTTAGATCAATTTCTGACTTTTCCTGTGGCGCTGAAGCCGCCCTAGGTCCGTCTTTCCAAGTCATCGCGCCCTGAGCACTTAGTCGATTAAGACGGCTGAAAAGCTGATCTGCTGGCATCGCCACCACATCCGCAAGAATAGCCACACTGGAGACACCATCGAGTCTGGAGAGTATATAACCGTCGATCGGTTCAAGCTTCATCTGCGTAAGATTTACACCCGGTTTAAGCACCGGAACCTGATTTACCCAATCATCACCACTCACAACCAAGACTCTCCTTTACCTTCAACTGCTACTGCCCGTCGCATTGCACACATAATTCTGATATCGGCCAGACTCAAGAAGCAAGAAAAGACTTATAGACCTTTCAAAACACGATACAAAGACGGTGGAACAGTGGCAAACGTACTGATCGCAGATGACGAGGCAAATCTTCGTAAGGTCCTGACAGCATTACTGAAAAAGGACGGGCACGACGCGATGGCGGTTCCTGATGGTGAATCAGCCCTCAAAGAAGTCGACCGCGGAGAAATTGATGTTCTGATTACAGACCTCAAAATGCCGGGCATGACCGGGCTTGAATTGCTTCAAAAGGTCAAACACCGAGATACAACGCTGCCGGTGATCGTGATTACAGCCCACGGCAGTGTCGACACTGCGGTAAGTGCGCTTAAAGCCGGCGCAGCCGACTACATTACCAAGCCGTTTGACCAAACTGAGCTTCAGTCAGCGGTACGCAAAGCCTGCGCGCTGCGCGAAATCCAGCTGGCCGAACAAACGGGCTCGCTCGACCCAACCCGCCGATATCAAATCGTTGGCCAATCTTCTGGAATGAAGAAAGTCTTTGATTTAATTAGCAAAGTTGCCAAAACTCCATCCACTGTTTTGATTACCGGTGAATCAGGAACCGGTAAGGAACTCGTAGCCTCGGCGCTGCATAACCAATCCGAACGGGCTGACGAACCCTTTATTAAGGTCAACTGTGCCGCCATTCCCAAGGAGCTTATGGAGAGTGAGTTCTTCGGCTATGAGCAAGGCGCTTTTACCGGCGCAGTTGGTGCAAAGCCCGGACGATTTGAGCTCGCTGACGGCGGAACCCTCTTTCTTGATGAAATCGGAGAAATACCGCCCGCCATGCAGGTCAAATTGCTGCGAGCACTCCAAGAATCAGAGTTTGAACGTGTAGGTGGCGTGAGCACAATCAAAGTAGACCTTCGCTTAATCGCCGCTACAAACCGCGATCTTCCCTACGAAATTACACAGGGTAATTTTCGCGAAGATCTCTACTACAGACTCAATGTCGTGCCGGTTGAGCTCCCCGCACTGCGCGATCGCCGAGACGATATACCTCTGCTCGTGAGCGCTTTTATCGACAAATACAATGAACGCCTCGGGCGAAACACCAGCGGAATCAGTCCGGAAGCCATGGCGGTCCTTACGGGTTATGCATGGCCAGGCAACATTCGCGAGCTCGAAAATGTGGTGGAACGCACCGTACTTTTCACAGAGTCTGACCGCATCGAAGTCTCCGACCTCCCTGAAACACTGCGGGGAACCAGTGCTGGTCGAACCGATCCGACCGTAGCCGAGAGCGCCAAACAAACGGCTGTGACCAATATGGAAGTCGGTCAAACATCGATGAAAGACATCGTTCGCCAAGCGACCGTCGAAATCGAGCGTGAACTCATCATCAAAGCGCTCCATGAAACACGAGGCAACGTAACTCGAGCGGCTCACCTCTTACAGATCAGCCGCAAAGGTCTACAAAATAAAATGAAAGAGTTTGGGCTCCGAGAACCTGAGCCGAAGGCTTAGACTCGACTTGACCAGACCACGTGTGAGCGCTAGCTACACAAGGGTTCACCACCGAATTCGGAGAATTGGGATGTTTAATACAAATACCTGGGTCAGCATTGCTCTTGGCCTTATGCTCATTTCGCCAGTCCAAAGCTTCGCAGCTGAAGTTACTGATATCGCCGATGCTGTAGACACCGTCACAATCGGGGACTACACCAAGAGCGATCTCTTCGATGCGTACCTGTCCACCAGCTTTGAATTACGCTTCGAAAGTGGAATCATCGCCCGTGAGGGAGTCGCCGCAGACTGCAGCCAAGATAACCCATCAGGCTGTGAACCTGTTGAAGAACTCCAGTGGAATAAAAGTACCTCCACATTAAACATTGATGCCGAAATCGGACTTTTTCGTGATCTCTCGTTTACGCTGCGCCTTCCAATCATTGTGGCGCAGAGCCTGTCCTTCGAATACGCCGACGGAATCACAGCTACACAAAGCAGCGTTGACCCCGATAGTGGCAATGCAAACGATACTCTTTTCAGTATCCCTGCGAAGTACACACATTCAGGTGTTGGTAATCTCGAATTAGGACTGCGCTACGGACCCTTTAACGATGCCCGAGATCACACCAAGCCAAACTGGATCATGTTCTTCAAATGGGCCATGCCATGGACCACCAAAATTCACCGCCCAGGCCAAGACACCTCAGACACTCAGCGACCAGTTGGAACCGGAGTTCACTACATTACTTTCGGAACTGCGCTCTCCAAACGTGTAGCCAACCTGGGGCTCATTGGAATTGATCCAAAACTCTATCGCCGAGGTTATCTCGACCCCTACTTCAGCATTGCCTACGTGATGCCTGTTCCAGATAGAAGCTTGGCTGAAGAGCCGCTTCTCGTAAAAGCTGGAACAAAGTTTGGCATGAAGCCAAGTCACCAGGCCAAACTAACTGCCGGTTTAGAAATTGTTCCCTTCGAAGAACTTAAAGAAGGTCAGCGCTTTGTTGTCGATATCGGTATGCGTGCAAACTTTCACTCAGAAGGCCGTAACTACTCCTTCCTTACCGATCCACTGGAAGAGTTAACTTATACCGACCAATTTTTGGAAATTGGCGGGCGCATTTCGTTTGTGGGTCAGCCCATGGAGAACATTAAACTCGTGGGCAGTTTCGAAATGGGAAGCCGAAGTAAGCATTTCTTGACGAATGAAAATATTGGTGAAGACGCCAATGGTGATAACGAGGTCGATGAAGACGATGGTCTAGACAACCTCAACCCTTGGTGGTGTGGTAATTCACCTGGCGACAAATGCGACCCTGCAGCACAACAGTCCTACGACCAAATCGGTTATCGGTTCAGAGACCAAGGGCACACCTATTGGTCGCTGAATTTTAAACTTCAGTTCTTACTCTAGAAGGAAGTCAAATGAGCACTATAGCAATCATCGGTGGCAGCGGACTCTATGAACTCGACGGTCTCGAAGACGTTCAAGAAGTTACCATCGATACGCCTTTTGGTCCGACGTCAGATAAGCTCATCACCGGTAAGCTCGGCGGAGCAAACCTCATCTTTGTTCCTCGCCATGGCCGAGGGCACAAGCATCTGCCCTCAGAAGTCCCGTATCGGGCCAATATTTATGCATTAAAACAAATGGGAGCCACTTGGGTTTTATCTGTTTCAGCTGTTGGCTCGATGCGTAAAGAAATTGTACCTGGCCATTTCGTTTTACCCGACCAATTCATCGACCGAACATCAGGCCGTACACAAACCTTCTTTGGTGATGGCATCGTTGCTCACGTATCAATGGCCGACCCTGTATGCCCAGTACTCAAAGCTAAAGTTGCAGAAAGTGTTCGTGCTTCAGGAATCACCTTGCATGAGAACGGTACCTACATGTGCATGGAAGGCCCAGCCTTTTCCTCACGTGCAGAATCCAACATGTACCGTCAATGGGGTGTATCCGTCATCGGGATGACAGCTTGCCCTGAGGTGAAACTCGCACGAGAAGCAGAGCTTCGTTATGCAACGCTTGCACTCTCTACAGATTATGATTGCTGGCATGAAGAAGAAGATGACGTCAACGTAGAGTCTGTTCTAGAGATTTTAAAACGAAATACTGCAAACGTTAAAGTTGTACTCAAGCACTTGATCCCTGAGCTGGCTAAAATGCCAAGTGACACAACCTCTCCCTGCGACAATGCTCTTGAGCATGCCATCATTACCAACCCTGATGCGATTCCAGAGGCGGCAAAGGAAAAGCTCGCACCACTCGTTAAACGTTACCTCGGTTGATTCGACTCTACTTCTTGTAAATCCTTAAAAGCTGAATCAGCTCTTATACGTACAGCTTCCAAGACCGCTTGCTCTTCTTGCGGTAAAATACTTTGGGCTGACTCGACTGCACTTTGTAGAATTCGGTTTGGATAAACGCATCCCCAACCATACGTCGCTTCTTTTTGAGACATGGGACCTTCTCCATGAGCGTCAAACCAATAATGTGTCACAACCACGCCTTCAGCCACACCCTTGGAGCTGGCAACCGTCATGATCTCGTTGAGCTGAACCGAGCCCTGGGCATCATGTTGATACTCTGAAACCAGCGTGGTGATGATTTGCGCCAACTGTCCACGAACATTTTCTACAACATTGCCAAAAGTTTGTTCTGCATAGAAAGCAGGTTGTGAGAAGCCAACCGCACAAAGCCGCCCCCCTGGTTGAGTTCCTTGGTAATTTAACCAGGCTGGAACCTCTTTCATCGCACCCTGCTGGCCCGTAGCCAAGGCGCGCTCTACCAGCTTATCCAGAGCGGGATCCGTTAACCCTGTCGCCGCATCCAAGCAAGCACGCGAATATGTGAAACCAGGCCCTGCAAATGGACCCTCACCATGGGCATCCACCCAATAGTCCAGCTTAGCTCTTGCATTCACATCATCTAATAGTGCTTGGTCAATCTCAAAATGGCGCCTCATTGTGACACGGCTTCCCGATTCTTTTTGAGTTGCAATAATCGCCTCTTGCACAGCTGTCTCAATCGAACCCGCCAGATTTGTTATGGCACGATTTCGAGCTTGCTCTTCAGGGTAAGGAGAACCTGGAAATCCGGGCCCGGCCATCCCGATGCCACAGATTTTATCTGCACTGTATGTCCAGCTCTTTATCCATTCGGGCACCGGCGTGGGTGTACCAACAACTTTAGGGGTAGGAGATGGTTTTTTTGCACAGGCAAAAAGCAGGCAACTCAGGAGTACTACAATCAACAACCGGCCTGGGCTGAGTCTCATCTTCTTTTCTCCAATATCACTTACGCTCAGAGACGACATCATAGCGCATATGATTCAAGCCACGTATTCCACGGGCATACTGCGAGAACCGTTAAACACACGGATTCTCTATGGATTGTATTTAAAAGGAATCGGAAATTTCTCGACGCGGTTGCCTTCTTTGGACTTAGGGTAGCGCCAATTACGCATTGCTGTCGTCAAGCATTTCGGCAAGCTTGTACCTTGTAGATAGTAAGGACCCGCCATGCGCGACTTCTGAACCCGTCCATTGGGCAAAATAACGAAGCTTAGCTCAAGAGTATGCCGGCCAGGCGTTACTTCTCGGTTATCAATCGCACTTCGAATACAAGGACTGATGGAAGCTGTATTTTTCTTCGTCGCAGCTCTTACCTCTGGCATCGGCAATTTGGCAGGGAGTCCTGATGCCTTCTTAAAGACATCATCAATGTCGTCGCCCGAACCACCGCTGGCTTTTCCCGGTGCTGGTTTTGGTTTCGACTTCTTAACTCTTGGCTTTGATTTCTTGGCCTTTTTGGATCGGCTCGATTTCTTCTTAACCACCGGCTTGGCTGGAGCGGAAACTTTTTCCGGCGCAGGGCTCGTCTCTTTCGCAAGAACCTCATCCACCACAGGTACCGCGGGCGTTACTGGGGCGACCTTTTCCGCAGCCTT
>JABJBS010000112.1 GCA_018668695.1 Deltaproteobacteria bacterium | reverse complement strand
CTCGCTCTATATTTTCGACCCTGAAAACAATGCGCTGAACTTCCATGGTGCACTTGATTGCGCGCTGTTTTCGGGCACGCCCGCTTCCATGTCTGTGGCTCGAAATGGCTATGCGTATATTCGCTATGCAGACAATACGGTCTACTCGGTTCACTTAGAGACCATGACCTGCACCGAGACCGCTTACAGCGTAGACTTCGGCGCCTTCGGAATGGGTTACGCGACCGCTCACTCAGATACCTGGGAAGACAGCCTCTACATCGCCAACTCAAATACATTGGCAAAGCTCAACACTGATACCTGGTCACTGGATACTCTAGGTACATTGCCGAGCCAATCGGAACTGACAGGCAACGGTGATGGAGAACTCTGGGCTATCCTGCCACTGGAAACACCGGCGCGGCTTGCCCATATCGACAAAAACAATGCAGAAGTTATCGGCAGTATTTCTTTACCAACTTTTCCAGATCCATACGGCATCGATACTTTCGCGTTCGCAACGTGGGGCGGCGACTTCTACCTATTTGTTCGGTCTTACGGGATGGGAAGTTCAACCGACATTTATCGAGCCCGGGCTGATGGAACATTCACCATGGTGCTTCAAGATACAGGACGCAATATCGTGGGTGCAGGGGTTTCAACCTGTGCTCCAGGCCAAGAATAGCGCATCATAAGGCGATCTGGGCATGCCTTAGGATGACGAGCTGAGAACTCAGGTGCAATCCTGCCCTGGGTTCTCACTCATTGATTGGACAATCCATTGGTCCATTTCAGCCCAACGTTCAAAAAGCCATTGGTCCCGGCCCTCGCTCGGAATGGAAGCAGCTGGGATTCGTCTCAATCGAACTCGAATCGTCCGTCCGACCAAAGCCCCATTCCAAAAACGTCGGAAAGTAGCCGCCCCCTCAAACCCGGAGTGCTCGAGTAAAACCAAGTCTACGCCGGGAGCTGCATCGATAAGCCCAAGAGGTCCGGCCAAGCGCGGCGGTAGAACCATACGGTAACCACTGGCTATTTCAGCCAACTGCTCCTGACCCTTCTCCTTTAATGCATCCACAAAGCGCTTTTGTTTCGCCTCACTGAAGCGAGTACCTTCCGGATATATCAGAACCGCCAAGCGCTCATCTAAATCCTTAGCGAGTTCCAAAATTGCATGAAGCTCTCCTGCCCGCTTAGGCGCATTGCGGTCAATAAAAGCATTCGGCAAACGGCGGCCTACAATGTCTAGGCATGGGTCCCAGAGCAGTTCACGCTTCAGGACGTATTTTAAGAGAAGACGATGCGGGTTGGCCACAAGTGTAGCGGCCAGAACGGTATCCGCTGTGCTTGAATGCCGGACGAACAGCAGCAGTGGCCCTCCCCGAGCAACTTCTAATCCTTCAACCTCGACCTTCATTGAAAAAATAATACGAAAGCCTTTGAATAAATAAGCTGTCCATCCTCGTTGAAGCGCAGCGTTGGCGTTTACGAAACGTTTGGGTCCGCCAATCAGACCACCTAACAACCCGAACCAAATCAGAGTCGCGACCAAAATTCCGCCAACTTCGCACCATAGAAAATGAGTAAAAAAGATTAAGGCGCGGGTTCGTGGAAGAAGTGGGAATTTTCCTCTCGCGCAATCCACCAGAATAGCAATCGGTAACCAAATGGGAGCCGACAAAAGTCCAACCAGCGCTAATCCACAATAGAGAGGAACACTGACAAAACGGCGTGACCAAGTTGCAACCAATGATTCTGTTTGACCTTGGGATGTGATCACTGCTCAACCTGTCCTTCGCGAGTAACATTGAATACAGCCACTTTCGTCCAGCGCTGCACCCTATCTTACATTACCCTCTAAGCCCGGGTCCCATCAAAGATTGGATGGGCGAAAATGCTACTTAATTCTTGATTGGGATAGAACAACTCTCAATGGCCTGATTAGCATCCATAGCATCGCCGCCACTGAAAATGGCTTTGATCCGTAGCCCTTTTCCAACCACGAAAGTGTGGCGACTCGGAACGGTAAAAAACGGGTATTTGACATCGAATAACTTCATCAAAACCGCATCAGGATCTGAAATGAAAGGGTACGCCGCGTTCAAGCTTTTCTTAAAAGCTGCCATGGTCTTGAGGTCATCGCCTGAAATCGCCAGGACCTGCCCCTTATTGGATTGAAGCTTTGCGTATCCAGCCTGGAACGCGGTGAGTTCTTTCCGTCATCCACCGGTAAAGGCTTTTGGAAAGAAGGCGACCACCACGGGCCCTTGCTCAACCATCTTTGACAGAGTCCAAGAGGTGCCGTCTGTATCCTTCACTGTGAAGTCTGGAGCCACTTCGCCTACCGACATCGAGCCCAAAAAAGCCATGGCCACAACCCATCCCATCATCATGCTATAACGTACCTTCGAGTAAATCGTCGCGCATACCTTTGCTAAAAGGCTCTGGTCCAAACCAAATACGAAACACAGCTTCGGCGAATTGATCCTCGCCTGGATTACCCAACTTCACGTCATTCTTGAAGAACGACAAGCCGAGTCCCTTAACAAAGATTAACGTGTAGCAGTCCCCAGGCACAACTGCCTGGTAAAGTTTGTTAAACGCGTCGATTTCTTTTTCCGACGCCTTAACCACTTCAATTGGGTTATTGTCAGTCATGAAGTCAACAGTGACTTTACTAAATTCTTCCGCGCTAAAAGATCGGTCGTAGCATAACCGTAAAGCTCTTGAGCCTGGCTTAACGAAATCTTTAGCCGGCAATGCCTCAGGAAGATAAATACCCGCACTAAGCACATCAAACATCCGCATATAACGGTAGTGTGTCCCACTCTTTAAGGTAAGCGTTGTCCCCTCTAGAACAATTGTCTTCGGAAAAATGTGATCGGCAACTTTGATGGATTCTTTATCTTGGGCCAATAGAGGAGTTCCCAACATCATGAGAGCCACCCACAAAACTATAAAATGCTTCACAAACTTAAACACGCTCATTTCCCTTACCTCAAAGTAAATCCATGAAAACAAAAACACCACTGGCCCTTCATGAAGAGACAGCGGTGCGTGGTTTGTTATTCAGAAAAATCTGTTACCAACGAATCACTTTTGTCACGGTTTCAAAAGTATTGGCAACAACGCTAAATTTGTAGCACTCGCCCTCGACGAGTTCGGCGCCACCTTCTGGCCCACCATGGGTTGGGCTCGCATCTCTAGATGCGGAAGTTGCTGAACCATAAGTCACCGGGCCCGCAAATCCAGCAGGGAATTCCTGGAACTCAAGAACCCAAAAGGACTCCCCGCCTGTGACGGTCTGGCCTGGCCCCGCCGGCATCGTAGCCGATGGTTCTGTGACATAGAGTCCAATGGCGTTAGGACCGTCCCAGCTAATCGTAACATCATCACCGCTGCGGTCGATGTTGATGGCAAAAGAACCCGTGCTCTCTTCTTGGCAGCCACCAGCTGGTGGTGCGGTTGGCTTTCGCTCTAATCTCCAGCGCACGCCAGGTAGGTCAAATGCTGGTCCCGACAGATTCAGCTCCCCACTCACACCGTCGGCTACGCCATCGCCATCCGCATCGTAGAGCCCAGCATTGAGTGCAGACCCGTTGCCGAAGGAAGGACCCGCAGGTACTGGTAGGTCGGTGATTCGTAGATTAGGTCCATCGACAACATATTCAGTTGTATAAAGAAGGTCCATTCCCAAATCGAAAACTGCAGTCCCACCGCCCTCAGTGCCTGTCATCTGAACAGGAACAACCGCGTCTACGGTGATATCACTGAAATTACCATCCTGAAAATTCAGGACGGGAACAGCAACCACCCACTGGTACTCACCTTCAAGCGTCAGCTGCGGAGCTCGAGCTGTTTGAATCTCTAGCTCTATATCCTTAGCCGGCGTCCAACCGTTGGCTGCTTCGAAAGAACTCGGCACTGTTAGCGTATAAATTGTGTCTGGCTCTAAGTTCTCTAATGGAGTCAGCGTAACATGACGATTGTCTGCATCTGAAGAAAGACCAATCAAGCTACCGTCCGGCGCAGCTACTCGGATGGCCGTTAAATTGATAGCGTCGTTGAATACCGGCTGGCTAAACGTCAACCGAATCTTCTGGTCGATTCCCAAAATATTTTGCTCATCGAAGTTTGAATTTAATACAAAGAAATCACGAGCGGTGATCTCTTGAAGATAACGCATCATCGCGTCCATATCTTCTTCAACCAGCGTACGCCCAAAAGTATCCAAGGCTACATCAACACTGTCTCGCAACGTTGCCGCTGAACCATCTTTTAACCAAGAACCGACACGCGTCACATCAACGAGAGAAGGAACATCGCTAAGGCCCGGTGTTAATCCGTCTTCATAAATCTGCTTGTTGGTGGTCAGCTTGCCTTGGTGACAACCACCACAACCTGCTTTGGCTTGGAATACTTCAAAACCGGTCATGGCTTGCTCTGTCATAGAACCATCACGATGGGTCCACCCGTTGGCCGCCGGAGCTGGCATCAACGATGCGAGAAAATCACCCAGTGCAATCGCTTCGTCGGTGTCGAAACGCTTATTGATGGTAGAGCCGCCAACATAGCCAGAAACCTTGATACTACCAACATAGCCATCCCAACCGATACGTCCTGTACCTTCAAGCCAGCGAAAAGGACGCGTCACTTGGTGATTCGGGAATGGACCGGCATTCCAAACGACACCGTCGCTTAGACCATCAACATGACAGTTTGCACATGTTCGGTTCGCACCTTGAGTCTCACCTGGGATAGAGAAAACCTGAGCGCCATAAACAAGCGTGTCCGGACGAGTATCGGGGCTACCGGTGCCGACTGTGATCACATTACCACTGCCAATACGGTGCAATGCATTCGTTACCGCGCCGTGAACGACCGTCAGATTTTCATCACAGGTTACGGACCGAGGTCGACCTGTTGTTGTATATCGACCAACTTCAGCAAGTGTTGTTGGGTCCAAGGCTATCGTAACATCACTGCTTTCAGCAGTAACCCAAACCAAACCATCACAAACCGCCATATTCTGAAGTGTAACTGCGTGACCCGTTGAGGAATCCTGACGAGTTAAGTCTGCGCTTCGTAAACGCTTTGCTTCACCTGCAGTGGGTTCAAGAACAACCACTTCGTGCATAAAGCTGTAGACGTCTTCATCATTTAAGCCGCCTTCAATGTCGTTTGCCGTCCCGACCATCCAAAGCTCACCATCGTTGAAGAATAAGTCGTTGATGGTACTTGATGCTTCAAGAATATAACCCGTAGTCTCAAGAGCATTTGTATCAATGATAGCGATGTCCTTCTCGTCCTCGATATCACGGCTGTCGTATGGGAACTGAATCGTTTGTCCTGAACGGTGAGAAGCCACAAAGAGCTCTGAACCATCTGAGCTGAGCGTAAGTGCCAGCGGATCATAGACTGCGTCTATCTGAGCCACCAACTGGCGGGTCGCAATATCTACAACCGCCACCTGGTCACTGCCTGAGAGAGAAACATAGGCCTTGCTGCCATCGCTGCTTACCACGACACCGGCCGGCGCATCTCCAACCCATACGGCATCGACTTGGCGACCTTCACGGATATCTACAAAACCAATCGTATCGCTTGCTTTATTGGCAACTAAAACCATTTCTTGGTTCGGTACCTGCGCAAGGGATACTGGCCATCCACCCACTTCAATGGTTCCCAGCTGCGCGAGGTCAACTCTACTAAGACGGGAAATCGTTGGGCTGTAAACATTCGCAACCCAAAGCTCGTCACCGACCGTCGCCGTGGAGTGCCATGGGTAATAGTTATAGTTATGAAAGGGCTGACCCACACCGGGTACAACCTCGACTGAATCTTCGATAGACTCACCAGATTCAGGATGAGTCGCTACGAATGAATAGGAGCCTTCCACGTGAGGTGTAAAACGGTAATAACCATCTTTACCTGCAACGAGTTCATTGGCATTTCCTGATGCCGCGTTGGCGATGGTCCACGAGAGTTCGCCGCAAAGCTCGGCGTTCGGGAACGTAGGCAGATAGAATGTTTCACCCACGGGGAATCGTGTACGATTTTGCAATGGCAGAGTTTCAAGCGCACATGGATCCGCCGTGATGCCTTCCACTTCGTCTTCATCATCTGAACAACCAGCGGTCATAGAACCAAGAGCCAAAGCACATAGCAGCGTAATCACTGTCTGTGTTTGAAATCCGTTTTTAAAGAACCTCACAGGGTTGTCTACTTTAGAGAGCCATAACATAAGCATCATCTTATCCTTTTGGTGCCGCTCGATAGATATCGTTCGGCTTGTTCATTCTTTTGGTGTCCTCAGTTTTAGATGCGCTGAAAACTTCACTGAGCCTTCGAGCACTTTCAACTGACACCTGCACGTCCCTACCACTCAGCTCCAAACGCCTTCAGCGTTTGAAATTCAGAGCGGTCACTTTCTCCTCTATGGCATCCCAAGATTTAAGCCTTGTGCCATAGTCGGGTTTAAGCGGCCACGAGCCTAACCCTGTCAAAATCAACCTCGAACCGTTGTCACTGCAAGCTTGCTCAAATTGAGCAGCAAAGCTTCTTAGCTCGGTCGGGCTACCCAACATTGAAGACGCTGTTACGCACACCATCTCAATTTCGGACTCCCTTAAAACTCGAATCACTTCAGCCAGAGGTGCACCGCACCCAAGCCAAACCGGCTGCCAACCGCACTCTCGCAATGCCAGCTCCGCCAGAGAAATCCCCAAATCGGACTCCTCACCTTCGGCGCAAGCCAACAAGCATCTCGGTCCCGTGAGGGCTACCGGAAGTCCATCGGCAACGCGGTTCAAACCGCGTTTTAGCGACTCTCGAATACTGCGCTGATCCAGACCGGTCATCTCACCGGTCATCCAGCGGCGGTCCAATTCACCGACCACTTCAGTCAACTCATCGACCACACCCGCCCAGCTTCCTAGACGGCTTCTTGCTCCCAAGAGCCGGCCGTCAATTTCGTAACGCTGTGCTTGCTCCAAGCACTCAATCCAATCACTGACCCAAGGTGCAACGACGACTGAATCCTCAGCGCTCAACATTTTCTCCAGGACACCCCGCGCATAGCGCCGGTGGCCGCCCGCCGTTCTCGTGAACCGCAATAGACCCTGGTCTGCCCAACGCTTGATAGTGGAGGTTGCAACGCCTGCAATCTTGGCAGCGTCTGCCGTTGTAAGTCTGTCATGGGCCATGGCGACTTTAGGTAGGGCGTTGTGGTCGTTTTTTTCAAGACGAAAACGACCAAAACGACCACTGGCAAGATAAGCCTAATAATTTCAGTATGTTAGAGACCAATAAACAACTTTTCCACTGGGCGTTTTAGAGCGCCCCGAAAGAGAATAGCCTTGCGTCTAGACACGGGGCGTCAAAAAATCAGCAGAAACCCTATTTGAAATGTAAACAAAGGTCTCACAATCGACCTATTGATAATAAACATCCGAACAAGTGCCCGGCCACTGCCTTAAAATGCTTATCGGCGAGCGCAGAAGAAGGCCTAAGTTACTCACCTATATAGAACTAAGAAGAACTCGAACGAGTATGCGACGTTTATCGCCACTAATCAACCCCTGGGTAGATTGATGGTCAGGTAAGATTATGGAGTCATTTACTGCGACGTCGGTGTGGTCACTGGTAAACTTAAGGTTGAACCAGCCAGATGAGCCCGCTCGCACAAGATAGGTTTATCGCCTTAAGGGGCAGAGCTTAAATCAATGGTAAATGGACCAGATGCAGTTTGACCGCCCTGCCCATCTCGAACAACGGTATAGATGTCGATGCTCGTCACATCTGGCCCCAGAGCCAGAGGCGGCTCCCACGGTTCACTCTCCATTGCGCTTGGTGCAAACTCCAATGAATTCGTTACATCGAAACCATCTTTTCGGTCCGCGGCAAATACACCCGCCGTTGCATAGAAAGAGATGATAGCTTCTTCATCAACGACCTCACTGCGGGAGTTGAGATATGTACCCATGCTTTCAGGATCGACGACCACCCGAACTTCAATTTCCGCTTCACGCTGCGCCATCAAGGCGTTTGTTCCAAGCGCAGAAACACCATCAATCAAAACATCGGATACAACCGGTGCCTGGTTGATAACTTCCGGTTTTTCCTTCCAAAGGGGGATGGTCTTTATCTGACGAAAGACGCGGCCCTCATCATCCGTGATTTCGAGGAAAAGAGCGGTGTCAATCTTAGCAATCGTATCGGGATCGATAGAATCCGCTTCTTGAGCTTCTCCCGATTCTGCCTTCTCAGCCAATACTCCGAGGCAGGCAAACAAAGAATCAGAAGGTGTCACGGTTACCGGGTCACTGTAACTTGTAGTCGTGATTTCTACCTCACAAGCAGCATCGATGCATTGATAGCCTGCAACCGCACCAAGATTAATCGGGCAGTAAGTCCATTTATAGCTCGCGACACTGCGCTCTGATGGTACGTGAATAACCGATTGAACCGTTACCGCCTCACCAAGGCCAACTTCTAAAGGAGTTGCTTCCATAGAGAGCACTCTTACTTCTTGTAAGGATGTACGGGGCTGAAAGTCGTCCCCACATGCAACCAGTAGAGATAATGAGACCGTCAAAAAGACACACTGCTTGAATATCGGCATTACCATTCCCCTTTAAGTCCCAAAATAGGAGCGATTGGAAGACCCGTAAGAGGAGCCTCCTCACTGAAATCAAAGTTGTAGCTCCAACCTTCCTGGTTCCCGCGGTTGGTCGCATTTTGAACATCAATGTAAAGCGTTAGCTTCCAAGTGTCGTACACCCACTGCTTGTCCACTCGAACATCCAGCTGCATAAAAGGTGACAATCGGCCACTGTTGGTCGGCCCGTAAACCGGGACGTACACATCGGAATTTGAGTCATAAATGGTGTAGTCAATCGGGGTCCACGGGTTACCAGAAACATAGCGGAACCGTGCACCCAGTGACCAGCCCCACCCGATTTTCCATGAGGCGACCAACGTAAGAATATTCGGTTGGTCGAAGTCAAATAGACGTTCTTCTTCCCCGGGAGCATCTGTTCTAAACGAGCGCTGGAATGTATAGGAAACCCATCCTCTCACGCTCGGTATTGGGGCAAAACGCAAGAGCATCTCTAATCCGAAGATGCGGCCCTTGCCCTCGTTAATATAGGTTGGCTCCGTGTCATCCGTATAACTTGCCGGGTTGTTCACCACGATCCGGTCAATCGCCTTATAGAACCCTGTCATTTCCAAAGTGGTATCCAGCGGCAAGGCCTGCTCAAAACCCAATGTAGTGTGCAAGCTTCTTTCAGGCAGTAGGTCTGGATTACCAAATCCAGGGTCCGACTCGTAAGGATCCGGCGGGCGCTGGTAGAGCCCCACTCCACCACTTATCAGGGTCGTTTCAGAAAGAACCCATCGAGCAAAAAAGCGAGGGTCCAAACTCACATGACCCAGCTCGCTGTAATAGTCCACACGAAGGCTTGGTGAGAGCAGCAGCCCCTCCAGAGGTTCGTATTGGGCCTCAACAAACACGCCCGGCGTAAAGGGCATAAAAGTCTCACTGGCTGAGTAGAGTTCCCGGCTTGATATCGGCGCAGGCTCATCGCCTTCCTGGGGTGCTCGCGGCAAATTCAATTGAATCTCACCATTAACCAGGCGACTGTCCAAACCACTTCTCAATGTTAGCGAATCATTCAGCTCAAAATCCCAAATACTTCTTAGATCCAACGGACAGGTTCGGAGATTAAAATAAAGTTCTGGTCCCAATTCAAAGTTTAGCTTGGTCAGGCCCGACTGCAGAGAAGTCTCCTGATGTATCCAGTCTGCGGGATCACTTTCATATTGAAACTGGATGTTATGAAACATGGTGACAGCATTAAGCGCGCCACGGGATATCGGATCTGAGTTGGGGTCATCAAAAAGAATTTTGACGGTATCCAACGAGCCATAAAACATGCCCCGGAATTTGCCAGCATCGCCAAAGTCTTTGGCGGCAATCATTTGGTAATCGTAGTAGCGAGGCGCTGTGTTGAACGACACAGGAGAATCATCCGGGATGACTGCTGGCAAAATTGCATCAATATAGGAACGGTGAAACGCAAAACCACCGGTCCACCCATCTCCCAGTGGACCTTCGAGTAAGAAGCCTGCATCGTAAAGGTTCACATCAACGTTACCCCGAAACGCTTCGCTATCAAGGTCTCGCACTTTTACCTGAACCACACCGCCCGTTGCGCGGCCAAAGTCAGCGGAGAAGTTTCCAGGTACAAATTCAACAGACTCCAGAAATCCACTGTTGAAGGAACTTCGTATCGCTCCGAAGTGATAAATCAGAGGAATCTCATGACCTTCCAGCAAAACCAAACTGTCGCCGGGGTTTGAACCACGTAAAATAACCTGCCCAGCGCCAGGGCCTGCAGATGGTGAGCGGTTTGAGCCAGGAAGGTTTTCTACCACCTTGATAGCGTCTCCTTGGGTGCCCGCAACCATCATCACTTCTTCTCTGGGAATCACCCGGCGCGTGACTTCACGTTTAAGCCGGCGACCTCGAATGACTTCCTCAAAACGTCCACCTAATTCTTGCAGGTAATAGAGTTCCTCGCGTTCTTCGCCGGCCACTGCTTCGATGAGAACTTCAAGACGCTCATGCTGAGGTGAAATACCCACGATGACAAAAACCGCATTCGGGACATCCGCTCTGAAAAAGCCTTTGTCGTCGGTGGACAACTCAAGAACGACTTTGTCATCAACCTTAATCGCAATGGGTACCTGCTTAAGAGGTTTTCGAGTGCCTCGCTCTAGTATGCGACCAACAAATTTTACCGGCGGCGGCGGCGGTGGCAGGGGCTTGTCAATCACAAGCCGAAATCGAATCCTTACGGGAGTGGCTGCACCGGTATTTAAGAGTGCAGGTTTAAATTGAAAATTGAGCGCTGAGGCAACAGCTGCAGCATCAAACGGCTCCCCTGCGCCTTCCACCACAGTTGCCTCGGTGACCACCCCTTTTTCGTCGACCAGCAAATCTAAAACGACCGGGACTTGCTGCGCCGGGAAAATGGTGTCTTTTGGAAGCGACACGGGTAACTGCTCGAGGAGAACCGGTGGTTTCTCTAATCGAGGTGCCTCGGTCGTCTCTGCTGCCTGTGTCTCTTCATCCGGTTCTTGAGCCAACACAGAAACGGGAGCCAAGCAAATCCCTAAAACCAACCATGCCAACAGATGAAATTTATACACCGTGATACTCCATGCAATCGTAAACTCTGAATTGCGCAACGGGGCCTACATTAAGGGTCTTAGCTGCCTTGTTCAATGCCCATGAAAAAATATCGTGACCTTAGAGGGCTCGCGGAGGACGCGGGAAAAACGAGGAGGTCTGCCTTACGTAATCCTCATAGCCTTCACGCGTTTTCTTCATTCGGTTCTCTAGCATCGGAACCCCAGAAACTCGCATCAGCAAGAAGCTCATGACCAACGGTCCAACGATGGCCGCCAAGCCCAATGGCTCGTCGAGGCACATCAGCCACAAACCCCACCACAAACAAGTATCCCCGAAGTAATTAGGATGTCTCGTATAACGCCAAAGGCCTGTGTTTAGAACCTTACCCTTCATGGCTGGGTTCTGCTTGAACTTCGTCAGTTGCCAATCTCCAACAACCTCGAAATACAGTCCGACGGCGAAAAACACCAAACCAATCCAATCATTGACCATCAATGGATCGCTCGCTCCAGCAGTTCCTGCTACCTGCAGAGGTGCGGAGACCAGAAATGCCAAGCAACCCTGTAGAATGAAGACCTGAAAGTAGCTAACCCACCAATAGCGGTCGACACCGAAATGCCTCCGGAATGCTTGGTAGCGTGGATCTTCCTCTTCCTCACCAATAAAGCGAACCAAGAGGTGAACACTGAGGCGCACACCCCAAAGTCCAACACAGCCTAAAACCAGCATCTTCCCGGGTGTGACTTCCGTTTGATAAATTGAAGATGCCGCGATGATCACAAACAAGAGCGACCAAACGGGGTCAACGATACTTGCGTCCTTAAGCACAACACTCACGATCCACATGGCACTCATCACTGCCAATAGGACCCCTGCTGTGTTCAACATGATTGATGTATCCATGGAATAGCCTCCGGGAATCGTTTAACGGTTTGTCGTTTCAAAGGGGTGCAATTTGTAGCCCACCAGCGAAGCACCAGCCGTCAGAATAATGCCCCAAAGAATATCAATGGGTACCAACAAACCAGGCCAGCCTGCGATGACCGCCCAGTTGGTTAACTCGTAAGTCGTATAGGTTACAAACCCCAGCGAGGCTCCACGAGACATCGCGTCCTTCGCACTTCGCGCCCCCAACACGCCATACCCGAAAACCGTAGTGACGAAGAAGAGGTAAAAAATGACCGCTGCTGGCATGTAGGCATTCGGGCTTAAAAGGTCACCCAATAGTTCGGCATAGATAGGTCGCCCGATGGTTCCCAACCAAATCACGTCGAGCACCGCAAAGCTCAATGCGGTCCCCAACCATGCACGTAATCCAAGCCCGGTGAAAAGATATTTGAGAAGCGGGCGCTAAGTTTGAGTTTCTTCAGTCATGAGACCATTCCTTCAATATTGCTATTCACAAGTACGAATCGCCGGACTCCTTAGCGGAAAACATGGACGTATATCAATGCGAATAAAATTTTAGTTCTTTAATTTCAGTATCATACGCTAATATGTGACGCAGAGAGCCGAAACTCGGGAATAACTGGAATCTTGGTACAAGCCTGCGGTT